>DLLX01000005.1 GCA_002479145.1 Prevotella sp. UBA7551
CATCATCAGACCAGCCAAGGGAGTGAGTCCCATCGAGGTGTCGATGACCTTGCCATACTTCACGGCAGCCACCGACGCGCCGTTGCCGATGTGGCAGGTGATGATGCGCTGCTTCTTGATGTCCACTCCCAAGAAATCGCAGACGCGATGGCTCACATAGCGATGGCTCGTTCCGTGGAATCCATAGCGGCGGACGTGGTACTTCTCGTATAATTCGTAAGGGATGCCGTACAGATAGGCGTAGGGCGGCATGGTGCTGTGGAAGGCATTGTCGAAGACAGTGACCTGTGGCGTGTGCGGCATGAGCGCATTGACGGCACGGATGCCGCGCAAGTGGCCGAGATTGTGCACGGGAGCGAGGTCAATCAGGCTCTCGATGCCCTTCTCCACCTCCGGGGTGACGAGGCAACTCTGCTCAAAAAGGTCGCCGCCCTGCACCACACGGTGGCCTACGGTGTCGATTTCGCTCAGGTCTTTGATGGCACCAAACTCGGAATCAAGCAGACACTTGAACACCAGGGCTACGCCTTCCTTGTGGGTGGGCAGGTCTGCCATGATTTGCTTTTTGCTTCCATCGGGCAGTTTCACCTTGATGAAAGCCTCGTCGAGGCCAATTCGCTCTACGCCGCCATGTGCAAGGACGCGCTCACCGTCCATATCGTAGAACTTGTACTTGATAGAACTGCTGCCGCAGTTGAGAACCAGTATTTTCATATTGCGCTGATAGTTTAGTTGGTTGGGGGGTTATGCTTTCTTTGCGTCCTGCGCCTGGCAGGCGGTGATGGCCACCATATAGTAGATGTCGTCCACAGAGCAGCCGCGACTGAGGTCGTTGACCGGGCGCGCTATGCCCTGAAGAATGGGGCCTATGGCCACCGCGCCGCCCAGTCGCTGCACGAGTTTGTAGCCGATGTTGCCCACCTCGAGGTTGGGAACGACGAGCACATTGGCCCTTCCGGCCACAATGCTGTCCGGAGCCTTCTTGGCAGCCACTTCGGGAACAAGGGAAGCATCGGCCTGAAGCTCTCCGTCGACGTGCAGCTCAGGATATTTCTCGTGGGCAATGGCCACGGCATCCTTCACCTTGTCGATCACATAGACGCTCTTGCCCGTCTGCTTGTCGATGGCATCCTTCGCACTTCCCTTCGTGGAGTAGCTCAACATGGCGATAAAAGGCTCTGTCATGCCGGCCACACTGTGTGCCGTCTGTGCCGTAGTAAATGCGATTTGGGCGAGCTGCTCGGCAGTGGGATTGGGCGTTACGGCGACATCGCCCATCACTATCACTCCATCGTTGCCCATTGCCTTCTCATGTGTGAGCAGAAGCATCGCTCCACTGACGCAAGATATGCCCGGAGCACACTTGATAATCTGCAAGGCGGGACGCAATGTGTCTCCCGTGGTCGACAACGCGCCCGATATTTGGCCATCGGCACCGCCGGTCTTGATAATCATGCAACCCAGATAGAGGTTGTTTTCCGTCACGAGCTTGCGGGCTTGCTCTATGGTCATGCCCTTCTTCTTGCGCAATTCGGCGAGTTTCTCGGCATACTCCTCGCTGCGTGGGTTGTGCTTCGGGTCGACGATGGTGGCCTTGCCGATATGCTTCAAGCCCCACTCTTCGGCCTCGCGGCGGATGTTCTCCGGATCACCAATCAAAATAAGGTCGGCCAATCCGTCCTGCAATGCGCGGTCGGCAGCCTTCAGCGTGCGCTCCTCCTCGGCCTCGGGCAGCACGATACGTTGCTTGTCGGACTGGGCGCGAGCCACTATTTGCTTCAATAAATCCATGGTTTTTTAATCTATGATTGATTTGTTTCTATTCCTTTAACCAAGGGCAAAGGTAATGATTTTCTCCCACAATTCAAGTAAAGCGCACGTCTTTTTCATGCGATATTAACAAGAGAGGAAGGCAGTGCTGCTACCGTCATCCGTTAAAGACGGAGAAGTGGGCTACTGGAGGAGGTGGCCACCGCTATCATTTCCGACGGTTACACATGGGATTATCCCAGAAAAGTGGTACTTTTGCAGAAGATAACACTAAATATTGAAATCAATGAATATTGCAGTTTTCTGCTCCGCCAACGACCTGATTGACCCAGAATACTTCCGTTTGACGACGGAGCTGGGCGAATGGATGGCCCAAGAGCGACACACACTGGTGTTTGGCGGTTGCGCCTCCGGGCTGATGGAGTGCGCCGCACGCGCCGTCAAGGAGCATGGCGGACGCACCTTGGGGGTCATTCCGAGCATCATCGAGCAAGGAGGACGACGCTCCAAGCATCTCGACATCGACATCCCGTGCGACAACCTGGCCGACCGCAAGGAGCTGTTGATGGCACACGCCGACGCATTCATCGCCCTCCCCGGCGGCATAGGCACACTCGACGAGGTCTTTACGGTGGCGGCATCCAAGACCATCGGCTACCATCAACGCCCCGTCATCCTCTATAACATGCACGGATTTTGGAATCAGCTGACCATCTTATTGGACGACTTGCAGCAGCGTGGGTTCATAAGGGGCAGCTGGCACGACCACTTCGTCGTGGCCAACACGCTTGATGAGGTCAAAAAAGCGTTGAGATAAGACGATGAAATCGACGTTTTACTTCTTTTATTATAACCCACCCATCGTCTGAACCAGTTATTATCACTTGCAATGGACACTCATATTCCCAAGACATACCCCTCTTTGATGGAGGGAAAGAAGATACTCTACGTGCACGGTTTTCTCTCTGCGGGTTCCACACACACCGCCGATATTCTGCGACAGTACATGCCCAACACCACCGTTGTGGCTCCCGATCTGCCCATTCATCCCGCCGAAGCCATGTCATTGCTCGATGAAACCGTGAAAAACGAACACCCCGACTTGATCATAGGCACATCCATGGGCGGCATGTATGCGGAGATGCTCTATGGTATTGACCGTATCTGCGTCAATCCCGCCTTTGAGATGGGCGCGACGATGAGCAGTCAAAACATGATGGGGAAGCAAACGTTCCAGAATCCACGTCAGGATGGCGTGCAGGAAATCATTGTCACCAAGTCATTGGTGAAGGAATACAAGGAGATGACGGAGCATTGCTTCGCCAAAGTTACCCCCGAAGAGCAACGGAAGGTGTTCGGTCTCTTTGGCGACGAGGACCCCGTGGTACACACTTACGACCTTTTTCTCGAGCATTATCCCCAAGCCATCCACTTTCATGGGGAACATAGGCTGGTGGAAAAAGCCATCTTCCACTACCTCGTCCCCGTTATTCGATGGATTGACGACCGGCAAGAGGGGCGCGAACGGCCCTCAGTGCTCATCCATTGGAACACCATGGCCGACGATTACGGCCATCCGAAGTCGAGTTTGCACAAGGCTTACGAGCTGTTGCTGGAACATTACAACGTCTATTTCGTCGTGCCCGCACCCACTTGTCACCCCAGCCTGATGGCGGAACGGCAGGCATGGATAGAGAATGTGTTCTCCGCACCCGCATGGAACCACGTCATTTACGCCAACAACCTGCAGCTTTTGTATGGCGACTACCTCATATCCTCCGAAGAATCTGCCGATTTCATCGGAACAGCCCTGCGCTTTGGGAGCGATGAGATGAAGACTTGGGAAGACATTATCGTCTTCTTCGACCGTCTGGGAGGACAATAAGAACACAAAGGAAAGGAGATAAAAGCTCATGGAATACATCACAGCGGAAGACTTGTTCCAGCGCATCCGAGAGGCATTGGACTCCCACGCACCGGGAATAGCTAACCATATCCTGCACGAGACGCTCGTGTTGTGCTGCCATGAGGGGCTGCGCAACACGCGCCATGCGTTTGGAGACCTCAGCTCTCAGGTGGATTTTCTGTGTAATGAGTGCCATATCGCGCCACGAGACACACAGGCCGTGCAGCGGATGCGGCGACACAGCAATACCCAGGAGCTCATCTCACCCGACGACTTGGCCTACGACTGCCGGGCGTTGGCCTTGTTAATCTCCGCCGTTTTCCACGTATCCATCCCTTCTACATTAGTAGGACGACTGCCGACGGAGGGGAAAAAATTGCCCAATGCGTCGGCAAAAGACAGCTTTGCCTACATCCGCTGCGTAGTAAGGTCGTTTGACAGCGAGACCATACAGGCCGCCGTCGTCAACCTGGAGTACGAGGATGGACTGCTGACGATAGACTATCGCAATACGCCGGAGTACATCGACTTCAGCTATCTTGCCCGTATTCTCCATAAAGGAATGACCCTCAATCTCCTCGACTGCCAAAAAGAGAATGGGAAAGTCATCCCTGGGCTCATCATTGTTGAGCCCGACTACCTGCTGGACATTTCCTCCATAGCCGCTTGTTTTGAGGATTACGGGCACCATCCGTTGCTTTTCACGCTCAATCGGCTGAGGGAACGTGCCAACAGTAAGCACATCCTGCTGGGTAATTTCGCCGGGAGCGCGCTCGATGACATCATCAATCACCCGCTATACCGCCTCTCCTACACGCTACAGAGCAACTTTCGCGAGAAAGCCATGGAGTATGCGTGTTGCCCCGACTTCGATCCAGCAGAGTTTAAGCAGCTCGCCGCATCGCAAGCGAGCAACATTCAGGGCATCGTGGCCGACCTATTCAGCAAGTATGACAAAGGGAAAACCATCTTGGAACCGAGCTTTGTCTGCGAGAAACTGGGCATACAAGGGCGCGTGGACTTGATGACGACCGACCTGAAGCTGCTGGTTGAGCAGAAGTCGGGACAGAACTACTTCATCAAACGGCACGTACGCAACCGCTACGGGTCGCTGCATATAGAGAAACACTACGTACAAGTGCTACTCTACTTTGGCGTATTGAGCTACAACTTCGGCCTTTCGTCCAAACATTCCGACATCTACCTGCTCTACTCCAAGTACCCCTTGCCAGAGGGTCTGCTACAAGTCGAGCCGCTGAGGAAGCTCCTTCGCGAGGCGTTGAAGTATCGCAACCAGGCCGTGGCCTTGGAGTTCTGGATGGCGGAGCACGGATTTGAGCGCATCATCCCGCATCTTAACGTCGCAACTCTGCAGACAGAGCACCACAATTCCTCTTTTTTTGAGCGATACCAGCGGCCACAAATCGAAGCCATCACATTGCCATTGCAATCGATGAAACCGCTTGAAAAAGCCTATTTTTGCCGAATGATGCGCTTTGTCATGCGCGAACAGATTGTCGCCAAGGTGGGAACGCAAGAGGGAGTAGGCTCTGCGGGGGCCGATTTATGGAATATGCCGCTGAGTTTGAAGCGGGAAACGGGCAACATTTTTACCGAACTGCGCCTTATAGAAAAGACTTCGAGCGGCAACCAAGACTGTTTCGACACCCTGACCTTCCACATTCCGAAGCAAGAAGAGGGTTTCCTGCCCAACTTCCGACGCGGCGACATGGTGTATCTCTACGCCTACGACAAGGCAAAGCAGCCCGACGTGCGCCGCAATATCCTCTACAAAGGCACGCTGCAAGGCATTTTCCCCGACCAAATCACCGTGCATCTGAACGATGGACAGCAGAATCCTAACATCTTCCGGGTCAAGGACGACAGCATCTGCTACTGTCTGGAGCACGCTACCAGCGACATCGGCAGCACTTCGGCCATGCAATCGCTCTTCACTTTCGTCACCGCGCCCGAACCAAGGCGCAGTCTTCTGCTCGCACAACGTGCCCCTCAGGCTGACAAATCGGTGAAATTGTCATGCAAATACAATCCGACATACGATGAAATCGTGCTAAAAGCGAAGCAGGCACAGGACTTTTTCCTGCTCATTGGTCCCCCAGGAACGGGCAAGACGTCCATGGCCATGCAGTATTTGGTGCGGGAGCTTGTGTTGATTCCCACCCCCAAGCATCCCAAAGGGGGCAATGGGCTGCTGCTTTCCTACACCAACCGCGCGGTAGACGAGATTTGCGGGATGCTGATGGAGAACGGAATGGACTTCATTCGCTTAGGAAACGCCGATAGCTGCGACCCCAAGTTCAAGCCATACCTGCTCAGTGAGCGGCTTGCCTCGCAGCCCACGCTTGCCAAAATCAAGGAAATCCTGCACAATACACAGCTTATCGTGGCCACGACAAGCACGATTGCCGCACGGCCCTTTATCTTTCAGGTGAAGCATTTCGACGTTGCGATAGTCGATGAGGCCAGTCAAATCCTTGAACCTAATCTCATTGGCATTCTCGGAGCACACGACAAGGCCGGCCAATGCTGCATCGACAAGTTTGTATTGATAGGCGATTACAAGCAGTTGCCAGCCGTTGTGCAACAGAATGCAGCCGAATCGGCCGTCGAGGAAGACATCCTCCACAACATTCAGCTCACCGACTGCCGCAATTCTCTCTTTGAACGCCTTATCCGCACCGAGCATTCGGCCAAAAGAACCGATTTCATCGGAATCCTTCGCCGCCAAGGCCGTATGCATCCGAGCATTGCCGCCTTCCCCAACCGGATGTTCTATGCGCAGGAAAAGCTCGAGTGCGTACCACTTCCCCATCAAGTCGAGGAGAGCATCTATCCGCCCTTACCCGATGACATGGAGCGGAGTCTGTCACCATTGGAGCGATTGCTCGCTGCCAACCGGCTGCTCTACTTTCCCTCCAAGTCCTGCAAGCGCATTGGGATGAGCGAGAAGGTGAACACGGAGGAAGCCCGCATCGTCGCCTTGCTGCTGAAAGGCATCCACCAACTCAGCGGAACGGCGTTCAATCCGTCCAAAACCGTCGGAGTCATCGTGCCCTACCGCAACCAAATTGCCATGATAAGGCAGGAGATCAGTCGTCTGAATGAGCCAGAACTGCTGCAAATCAGCATCGACACCGTGGAGCGATACCAAGGGTCACAGCGCGACATCATCATCTATTCCTTCACCATCCAGAGCCGCTACCAGCTCGATTTCCTTACCAGCAACTGCTTCGTGGAAAACGGGAAGGTCATCGACCGCAAGCTGAACGTGGCCCTGACACGCGCCAGAAAACAGCTGATTGTGACGGGAAACGAGGATATTCTGCGGCAAAACGACCTCTTTAAGTCACTCATCGACGAGATGCCGCGCCACATTCTATAAGCAACCGACCCCAAAAGTAAGCTATACTCTTGGGGCCGGCGCACCATTTTATCGTTTTTCACCCAACGTTTTATTCTATTAGGGAGGTCACCTCCACAACTGGTTTCCCTTCTCTCACGTCCTCATCGGCGAAAGACACCTTTACCATGCGCCGCTCATGGGGCATCAGATGGAAATAATTGTCGCTGTAGAGCACAGGGAGAATCTGCCTGCCATCGCCGTCTTTGAGGTTCAGGCGAAGCATCAAGGCTGGCGTTTCAGCCTCGTTGGTGACCGCCACCGTACCTTTCCACTCCGTTCCCTCACGCTGAAGTGATTGCTCCACACCCACCTTAGCTCGCGGAAGCGTGCGCAACGCCTGGAAATTGCCCTCCTCCTGCGAGAGCACATAGTCGTTCAGCGCCACCTGCTCGCCATTCCGACGGAGCGAAAGGCGCAGGAAAAACACCTCGGGAAGCGTATTCAGACTGTCCTTACGTGCCGGAAGTACCATCGGAAAGGCATCCACACGTTCGGCAGACAGTACGTCAAGCACCTTTTTATCGCCAAACACTTTCTTCCCTTCCTTATTATATAAGGTATAAGAGACCTCCACCGAGTTGGCGTCCACGCCGGAATGGTTGACCACCTCCACCCTTTTGTCCACAGGGTTGTACAAGACGTGGAGCGGCTCACATGCCTTCTTCACACCAAAGTAGCCGGCCGTGGGGTCAAAATAATAGTCATAGGTCTGCCAAACCATCGAAGGCCACGTCGGATGACTCATCCACATGAGCAGTCCCATGCCTTTTTGCGAGGTAGCCGCCTCAAACATGGCACGGTGACCGTCGTAGTTGAGCCACTGTGCCCAAGCCGAAAACTGCTCCATCGAGGCTGCCTTGCCAAAGCACCGCTCCATTTTCTCATTGAAAGAAGCCCCACGCTGCGCCCCCTGCATCGTGAAGTCGTGCTGTCCCCATGCCACCCCCTGCGGCCAAAGCTGGTCGGAAGGCAGCATCCTGCGCAAACTCTCGACGTTGGGAACATTCGGCATGCCCTCCTCGGAGTGGAGCTTGGCGGAGGCGTTGGCAAAGTAATAGCTCACCGGCATGAGCGTATAAGGGCCATGTCCCGACACCCCTTCGTCGGCCGAACTGGGGATATAACCCAGCTGCGGATGCAGATCAGCAACGCATTGGCGCAATCCTTGGTCGATTGTCGCAGGCGGATAGCCCTCGTTGCGGCCGCAATAGATGGCGATGGAGGGATGACGGCGAATGCGGAGGACAAAGTCGCGGGCGTTGTCCATAAACATCTCTTCGTCGGCAGGGTCGGGCCCGTCCCACGGATTGGCCAGCCAGAAGTCCTGCCACACCATCAAACCATAGCGGTCGCAAGCCTCAAAGAACTCCTCATCGCCCGTTTGACCCACCCAATTGCGAATCATCGTCATGTTCATGTCGCGATGATAGCGCACGGCAGCGTCATACTCGCGACGGCGGTAGTTGAGGTTGGTCTCCGAAAATCCCCAGTTTCCGCCCATCACCATGATGCGCTTGTGGTTGACGAAGAGCTTTAGCGCCGTGTCCATGTCGCGGTATTCCACCTCACGGATGCCCGCCTTGAAATGCACCTCGTCGCCTCCGGCACTGAACCCGGCATCGTAAAGGAACGGCGCGCCATAGCCGTTGGGCCACCAGAGGCGCATCCTCTGTGCACGAAGTTGTGGAAACTGTACGGGACTGAACGCCACATCACGACACTCCAACGGGGCAAGCGTCACTGCTTGCTCAAACTTCAGCGTGCCTATCCATCCACGGATGGTCGTCGTAACCGTCTGCCGCGAGTTGTTCGTCACGCGGACCACGGGGGTCATCGTCGCCAAGGTGTCGGTTGCTCCCAATACCGTCGTGACGTAGGGGTCGCTCACATGGACATCGTTTTCCACCGAAAGCCACACGTCATTCCATATTCCGACCTCGCGTCCCGGCGTAGAGGTAATCCAGTCCCAGCCTATCGAGGCATGAAACGTGGGGTTGTCCATGCCGAGCACACCGCCATTGATGTCGGTAGTCTGCTCATTCTTCACCTTCACCGCCCCGATGTGCTGGTTCTTGTGTACCCGCACCTCGAGGACATTGTCCCCCTCAGTGAGATATTGCGTCACGTCAAAGCGACCACGGAGGAAGACTCCGCACACTTTTCCCACACTCTTCCCGTTCACCCAAAGGTCTGCTTTCCAGTTGACACCGTCCAGATTGAGCATCACCCGCTCCCCATCATGAGGCTGGGCAGCCAGTCTGAAGGTGGTGCGGTACCAGAAATCGCTGTTGAAATAGCTTTCCGAGATTTGCCGCATCGCATTCCCTATCGTGTTATCGGGCACTGCCCCGTTGTGGATGAAGCTCGTCAGCGCCGTGGCGGGGACAGTAGCGGGCATCCACCGGTCATAGCCATCACGCCTTAGCTGCCACCCAGTGTGCAGCGGAAGCCGCTTTCCCACCTGCAGCGGGAGCAACGGCGACGCCACAGGGACCGCCTCGGCTGTGGGCACGGCGGGACGCCCCCACACTTCCAGCTCCGAAAGCGCATAGACGCCCGCAGCCCCCGGTCGCTCGAGCAGCAACCGGACGTAGCGCGCGGTCGCCTTGCAGGCTATCTCCTCCTGTTGGCGACCGTCGTCCGTACCGAGTGGGGACACGTCGTGCCACGACTGCGCATCGTCCGATGCCTGAATGCACCCCAACACGGCGGGATGCAACCACGACAGGCGCACCTTGTCGAGCGCAACCCGCCGGCCAAGGTCCACGGCTATCCACTGCCGAAGCGGCTTTTCCTCCTGCGCGCGAGTCTTTCCCTCCGCCATCCATGCGCTGGTGAAGTGGTTGCTGGGCAGCATTCCGCGCTCATCGCCGGTGAAGATGCACTCATACAGCCGCCAATAGGCGCAACCTTTCATCTTCAGGCGTATGCGCAAGTGGGCGTAGTTGCCCTCTGTCAGTGGGATGGCCACATCCATCAGGCGCAACGGAAGCCGCTCCACGGCCTCTTGCTTGTTGGGGTCAGAGGCTGCCGTCTGCCGTGTGGGCTTTCCGGGAAGCCCGTTTCCGCGCAGCGCGCCCACCTCATGCCATGCCATGCCGTCGCCGGAAGCCTCAACGGCTACCTCATATCCCCCATCGACAAGCTCCTCGCGATAAGCCGCCCAAGCATTGAGGCGCAGCTCATGGGTTGCCACGCTCATGCCCGTCCAGTCGTACTGGATGAAGGCATCGTCACCCATGACATACACACTCGTCACGGTGTTGCCGTCAAATGTCTTCTCTCTGTCGCGGAGCGAAAGCACTCCGTCGCTGGTTGTGACGCAAACGCGTGCCGGCTCCTCTCGTGCGACAATTCCGTCGGTGGCGAGTTGTGCCGTCAGATTGTAGTCAATGGACGATGATGCCCATGCGGCACGCATCCAAGCCTGGTTGGCATAGCCATTGGGAAGGGCTCGCTGCGGGATGAAAGCCTCGCTCTTGCGCCCCGGATACTGTCCGATGCCGCGCGTCTTGTCGCCGTCGGCCTTCGCCAATACGCAGAAAAGCATCAAGGGCAGCAATGCCCATAGTTTTTTGTTCATCATAAGAATCCTAAAGAATTGTTGGGATAAAAAAGTTGGTTGTCGTTGACAAGGGCACTTCCATGTGCCTCAAGGGAAAAATTGAAGAAAATAAAGCGTATAACATACTGATAATCAACGTGTTGTAATATAGCCCAAAAAGCACTGCAATATAGCCCCTATTACACGACAATACCACCCCTATTACACAACGATAGAGGTGGTATTGCAATCCAATATCAAACCTACTGCGCCACGGCGGCATCTCACCGGTAAAAACGTAGCGTCCACCCATGCCTCGGATCAGAAATCCTTCAGCCACGCCTTGAGGTCCATCATCATCTCCTCATGGAAGCGGAAGCCTATCTTGCTTCCCCATCCATGGCCGCCGCTGGGGTAAACATGGAGCGACGCGGGTACATCATTCTTGTACATCTCGACGTAATAGTTCACGCCATTGATAGGCGACACCGTGTCATCATCGTCACACAGGGCGATGAAAGCGCGGGGCGTGACGCGCGACACGTGCAAATCGGCACTATATTTCTTCTGTTCCTTCTTCGAAGCGTGCTTTCCGAGGAGGGCTCTCTGGCTTCCCTCGTGGGTCACACCTTCCGTCATGGTGATGACGGGGTAGAAAAGGATCTGGAAATCGGGCTTGGCGTCGCCCGTAGCCGACGTGGCCACCATGGCCGCAAGGTGTCCTCCGGCCGAGAATCCCATCACTCCCACGTCGTTGCGGCTCACCTTCCACGACGCGGCATTGAGTCTCACGAGGCGCAATGCCTGCTCGGCATCCTCCACAGGCACCTCGGGATTGCCGTTGGGCATGCGGTATTTCAGCACAATGGCGGCTATGCCCTGGTTCTGGAAGTACTCCGCCCAGTCGTAACCTTCCTTCTCCATCGAGAGCGATGTGTAGCCTCCGCCCGGGCAAATGACCACAGCGCGGCCCGTTGCCTCCTTGCTGGAGGGCAGATATACCCTCACCTTGGCGGTGTCCTGCTTGTCACCGTTGCTGTGGGGCGGCTTACCATTATAAAGATTGGCATCAAAGACGGCCTGTGCCTGGGCACCCAAGGCCAACAGGACAGTCCCGGCAGCGAGAAAAAACTTTTTGAGTGTCATTTCCGTTAAGTTGTTTATGTGTGCAAAGACAAGCCATGACGACCACCAAAGGAGCACATCCCGATGGCGCATCCAACCGTTGCCTTTTGTGCAAAGTTAAGAAAAAACATGCTTTCTCAGCTCAAATGTTTAGAGATTTTAGTAAATTTGCAAGCTGTAAACAACCCACCTCCCCTGGCTAAAGGTATTTTAATGATTTGCCATCGCCCTTTTAACAGCATCCCAAGGGCAGCACGGCGGGGCTGGAAACAATAGCGAAAAGATGCAAATGTTAGAGAAATTCCGCTACTGTCCCGCATGCGGCAGCAAGCACTTTGAAGAGAATACAACCAAGAGCAGACGTTGCCGCAACTGCGGATTTGAGTATTTCCTCAATCCGAGCAGCGCAACGGCAGCCTTTATTCTCAACGAGCGCGGCCAGTTGCTCGTCGAACGGCGCAAGGAAGAACCCGGAAGGGGCACGCTTGACCTGCCCGGCGGCTTCTGCGACACGGCCGAAAGCCTGGAAGAAGGACTGGCAAGGGAGATACTGGAGGAGACGGGACTGAGGCTGAAATCCACTCCTGAGTATCTCTTCTCCATTCCCAACAACTACCGCTACAGTGGCGTGGACGTACCCACGTTGGACGCTTTCTTTCTCCTTCGCGTTGCGGGCGACGTGCAAGCCGTGGCGGGCGACGATGCGGCAGAGCTGATGTGGATTCCCCTCGCCGACATCCATACCGAGCAGTTCGGCCTCCGCTCCATCCGCCGCGCACTCCATCGGTTCATCGAGACCTACCAGGCGGACGACAAATAGGGATTGCAACAGCATTGGTTATGATGTTTTGTCTCCAAAGAATCACCCGCCTTCTCTCCCTCGTTGCAACGCCCTTGTGGCGCAACGCGGGTTTCTTTGCGTTCATGTATGTGCTCGGCGTGCTCGTGAACGTGAGTGAACTGCCTGACGAACCCAACGCCACGCTCTACGGCAACCTATGGCTTGAGCTGCTGCTGGACCTCTATCTGGTTTGCGTCGTGCTCACCCTGCTTCCCCTCCGCCTACGAAAATGGGTTAAAGGGGTGCTCGCTCTCCTTGCCTATGTGGTCGCCACAGCCGATGTGTTCTGCTTTTGGAAATTTGGATCTCCCCTCACTCCCACCATGTTGTTGCTCGTCGGCGAGACCAACAGCAACGAGGCGGGTGAGTTTCTGAGCACCTACATCAACGCCGACGTGCTCCTCTCGCCCGTGGGATGGGTGCTGCTGACCGCCCTTCTGCAGGCTGCCACCGCCCTTGTGCTGCCTCTTTTGCGTCGGCGAAGGGGGCAATGGCTTTCCGGCATCGACAAGACGGCAGGACGATTCCGCCCCTGGTTGGGCGCGATGCTGCTTCCCCTGCTTCTCTGGAGCGCCGTCGCTTCATGGCACAACAAGCGCGAGATGGTGACAATGTTCTCCCAACCGACCATCGGAGGGGTTGAACATGAGCTGACACGCAAGGACTGTGCGCAGTTCTACCTGCCCATATACCGACTGGCGTTCAGCATTTTCTCCAACGAATTGGCCTCCCGTCAGGTCGAGAAACTGATTGAGGCCAAGGACCATCTGCGCATAAATGGCTGCTCATACCGCGTGCCCAACATCGTATTGATTATCGGTGAGAGCTACGGCAAGCACCATTCGCAGCAGTATGGCTACTTCATGCCCACCACGCCAAGGCAGCTGAAGTGGGAGAAGACGGGGCAACTGGTGCCCTTCACGGACGTGGTGGCACCGTGGAACCTGACGAGCTTCGTCTTCAAAAACCTTTTTTCTATGCACGTCGTCGGCCAAAAGGGCGAGTGGTGCGACTACCCTCTCTTTCCCGAACTGTTCCGAAAGGCGGGCTATCACACCACGTTCATCACCAATCAGTTTCTCCCCAAGGCCAAGGAAGCGGTCTATGACTTCAGCGGAGGCTTCTTCCTGAACCATCCGGAGCTGTCGGAAGCGATGTTCGACACGCGCAACACACGAACCTTCCCCTACGACGAGGGCTTGCTGTCGGAGTACGACAACCGGCTGAAAAAGGCCAACACGGACCACAACCTCATCATATTCCACCTCATGGGGCAGCATGTCAATTACCGATTGCGCTACCCCGAGGGACGAGACCACTTCCATGCCGACGACTACAAGGCCAAACGGCCCGAGCTGGGGCACTACCAGCGGCGCGTTCTGTCCGAATATGACAACGCGGTGCTCTACAACGACAGCATCGTTGACCAGATCGTGCGCCGCTTTGCCGGCGAGGACGCGGTCGTTATCTACGTCCCCGACCACGGCGAGGAGTGCTTCGAGGGCACGCGAGGGTTCATCTGCCGCAACCATAGCGCGGCCATCGACTACGACTTGGCGCGCTACGAGTTTGAGATTCCGTTCTGGATATGGTGCTCCAAGACCTTCATCGCCCGCCATCACGACCTCTACGAGCAGATCAAGGCGGCCCGGAAGCGCAGGCTGATGACCGACGCGCTGCCCCATACCCTGCTCTACCTCGCGGGAATCGACGCGCCAAGCTACCACCAACAGTACGACGTGCTATCGCCGAAGTATCAGGAACGGCGGCCACGTCTGCTGAAAAACCAAGCCGACTACGACCTTTTGAGAAGTAAAAAGCAATGAACAGTCCGCACCTTACAGCCTGCAAGGGACTATTGGGGCGCACCGAATGTCAGGCACTTCGGGGCTTGGCCATCCTCGGCATCGCCCTTCACAACTACTGCCACTGGCTGGGTCCGGCGGTGAAAGAGAACGAATACCAGTTCTTCCACGCCAACGTGGAGGGGCTGAAGCACGTCCTTGCCAGCCCCGACGGGCTGCTTCCCGTCCACCTCCTTTCTTTCTTCGGTCACTATGGCGTGCCCGTCTTCCTCTTTTTGAGTGCCTACGGGCTGACCATGAAGTATGAGCAGTCCCTTGATGCCACCGCCTCGCCACGACAAAAGGATGCCCGTGCGGGGGCATTCATCCGCTATCACTTTCTCAAACTCTTCCGTATGATGATCGTGGGATTCGTCGCTTTCACGATGATCGACGCCATCACACCGGGCCAACACGCCTATCAGGTCATGGATATCGTGGCACAAATGGGAATGTTCAACAACCTCCTGCCCTCCCCCGACCGCATCATCTGGCCGGGACCCTACTGGTTTTTCGGCCTGATGCTGCAACTTTACATCGTCTATCGGCTGCTCTTGTTCCGCCGCCACTGGTCGGTCACGGTGGCACTGATGCTCGTCTGCACCGTCATACAGCTTTGCTGCGGGCCGGAAAGCGAGGCGTTGAACCGCTGGAGGTATAATTTTGTGGGGGGAATGCTGCCCTTTGGCGCAGGATTGCTGTACGTACGCTACGGCAGGAGGCTGACTTCGTGGCGCGACGAAGTGGGGCACATGCGCTTCGACACGCTCCATCTCCTCGTCGCCTCGGTGCTCATCCTCGTGCTCAGCACCCATTATGTGGGCTGGTACTTCGTGCCTTTGTGCGTCTGCTCGGCCTCCATCGCCTGCGTCCGCATTGTGATGGCGACGCGATGGCTGTCGGTCGCCGCTAAGGTCCTGACTTGGACGGGGTCAGTGAGTGCCGCCCTTTTTGTCTGTCACCCCATCAGTCGCAAAATATTCATCCCCATCTCACGCCACGGCGACGTCTATACCGGCTTGCTGCTCTACGCCATTGCCTCGATTTGTCTGGCCTGGCTGTTCGCCCAGGTGATGCGCAAGATACCCCGTCCCACTCTAAAGACACCCCAAGAGCCATGAGGATAAAGGACATAGAACTGGCCAACATCTCCCGATACCGTGGGGAGCTGATGGGCATAGCCATGCTTTTCGTCGTGCTTTTCCACGTCGGGCTGCCCCGCGAGGACGCTTTCTTCGGGCTGCGGCGCATCGGAAACATCGGCGTGGACATGTTTTTGTTTCTCAGTGGCGTGGGACTGTGGTTCTCTTGGACTAAGAATCAGCATGCCATGCGCTTCTTGTTGCGCCGCCTACTGCGCATCTATCCAGCCTGGTTGGTGGCGGCAACGGCATTCTACCTGCCCGACTTCCTTCATCAAAGGGATTACAGCACGAGCCTTGTGGACTTGGCAGGCGACATCATGGTGAACTGGGACTTCTGGCTTCACGATGAGCTGACTTTCTGGTACATCCCCGCCACGATGATGCTCTACCTCTTCACGCCTGCCTACCTAAGGCTGATCATCCGCCACCCCATCTACCGTTGGCTGCCCGTGGTGATGATCATGTGGTGCATCCTTGTCGAGTATGTCACGCCCATCCACCAGGCAGTGGGCCATCTGGAGATATTCTGGAGCCGCGTACCCATCTATCTCATCGGCCTCAACGCGGGCAAAGCCGTGCAGGAGAAGCACACCTTGGACGGCGCTTCCATCTGGTTGATTCTCTTCATGTTCGGCATGGCCTTCGCATCGAGCGTCTTTCTGGAGCAAGTACGCCACGGCGACTTCCCCATTTTCCTGGAGAGGATGCTCTACATTCCACTCACCGTGACCACGATACTGCTGCTCAACCGCATCCTCCGCCGCACGCCGGCATGGCTGCTCCGTACCTTCGCCTTTGTGGGCACAATCAGTCTGGAGTGCTACCTCGTCCACGACCACTTTGTACTTCACTACATCGAGCGGCTCCAGCTCACCTATTGGCCCACCTTCCTCGTCACCATCGCCATTACACTGCCCCTGGCATGGACGCTCCATGCGCTGATAGGACGCGTGACACAACCTTTAGAGAAAAGAATACGATGACCAACGACACCACCAACATACCCGTACCGCCACGCCACGGCCACCCCGTCGTGCGGCTGATCCGCCCCAAGCAGTGGATTAAGAACCTCATCGTGCTGCTTCCTGTGTTCTTTGGCGGCGCGCTGTTGCAGCCAGAGCCTTTGTTGAGCGGGCTGACCACGGCGCTGGCCTTCTGCTTCGCCGCATCGTCCATCTACTGCCTCAACGACCTCATCGACGTGAACGACGACCGCCGACATCCCGTGAAATGTATGCGTCCTATCGCCTCCGGGCAGGTCAGCACACACAAAGCGTGGGTGCTGATGGCCCTGATGTTTGTCCTCTCGATGCTCGTCACGACTCTGCTGCCGGCGAGAAGGCTGGCCACGGGAGGCGTAATCCTTGCCTACTGGCTGCTGAACATCGGCTATTGCACGTACCTCAAGCAGTTTGCCATCATCGATGTGTGCGCCGTTGCCTTCGGGTTCGTACTGCGATTGCTTGCCGGCGGACTTGCCTCAGGCATCGCCCTGAGCAAGTGGATCGTGCTCATGACCTTCCTGCTCATGCTCTTTCTCTCGTTTGCCAAGCGGCGCGACGACGTGGTACGGATGAACGAGACGGGCCAGGCGCCCCGCAAGAACACCATACGCTACAACCTCACCTTCATCAACCAGGCCATCACCATCACGGCATCGGTCACGCTGATGTGCTACATCATGTACACCGTCAGCCCGGAAGTGGTGAGCCGCTACCACTCGGAGCACATGTACCTGACGAGTTTCTTCGTCATCCTGGGACTGCTGCGCTACATCCAGATTACCGTGGTGGACAAGCGGAGCGGCGACCCCACCAAGGTCATCCTCCGCGACCGCTTCACCCAGCTCATCGTGGCAGCCTGGGGGGCGACATTCCTCTTCATCATCTACTGCACATAAGGCCATGGAAAAGGAGAGAGTCTATGCATTCGACTTCGACGGGACGCTGACCCGCCGCGACACGTTCGTGGAGTTTATCCGCTATGTGTTCGGCACACGCCGCTTACTTCGCGGCTTTCTGCGCTTCGCCCCCATCCTTGTGCTCATGAAACTGGGCCACTATCCCAACTGGAAGGCCAAGCAGCGGCTGTTTGCCTGGTTCTTCAAGGGCATGGGCATTCACGAGTTTGACGACTACTGCAGGCGCTTTGCCCGCGACTGCAGGTCGATACGGCGCGACGATGGGTTCACCATCATCCGCCGTGCCCTCAACGAGGGAAGCCGAGTCATCGTCGTCAGCGCGAGCATAGAGAACTGGGTGCGCCCCTTCTTTGACGACTTCGGTGGGCAGGTGGTCGTCTCCTGCACCAAAATCGACGTGCGCGAAGAGCGCGTTACGGGCCAGTTTCTCACCATGAACTGCTATGGCATCGAGAAACCCAAGCGCATTCTTGCTGCGTTTCCGCTTCGGGAGACCTACCAGCTCGTCGCTTTTGGCGACAGCCTTGGCGACAAGGAGCTGCTCGAGACCGCCGACACGGGCTATTTCCGCAGCACCCGCAGCGGCAGACTGCACCTCTTGCGGGGCGAGAAAGACCCTATGGTGGAGGAGGTCAGGCACGATTTCTTCTACTGCCAGCCCACATTGACCAAAATTGTCGGCAACAAGACCCTCGACGAGGTGCTCCGTTTCGCCCTCGTCGGTATCACCGCCACACTGCTTCAGTATGGTTTCTACCTGCTGTTCCTGCTTTGCATGCTGCCCGCCTTGGCCAACACGGCGGCCTATCTGCTGAGCTTCGCCTTCAACTACATTGCCTCCACACGCTACACCTTCCGCGTCCAGCCGACCAAAAAGCGGGGAATGGGCTTCGCACTCTCCCATCTGGTGAACTACACGATGCAGACGGTGCTGCTTCAGGCGTTTCTCCTCATCGGGATACCACAGCAATGGGCACTCATCCCCGTCTTCTGCGTCTGCGTACCAGTCAATTTCCTGCTCGTGAGGTTCTTCCTCCGCAAGTAGTCTGCCATCCCCATCGCATCCCGCTTGGGTGTACAAACTTTCTTGACAAAACGGCTTCGGCAGGCAGCCCAGGCGATATTGCGCTACAATATAGGCTCTTTCGCCACGCCATATCGGCTGAATCATCATGCAAAAGGGGCTGAATCGTCATGCGAAAGGGGCTGAATGGCAAGCCCTTTTGAATCATTCTGCAACTAATTAATAATCAATGTGTTAGATAAAAGCAAAATCTTGCCTTCCCGAGCCACATCGAGACTGAAATCATAAGGAAACCTGACAATGTGCGAGTAGGATACCATCCAACTCTCTGAAAACCAAATACATACCACTACCCAACGCAAACATTGTGACGATATTTTCCCCACTTGATAAAAAATCCATACCTTTGCAGGTCAGAAAAGAACTGTTCACACTCAATGGAGCACCCGTTAATCGACAAGAAACGCCGCCTCTCGTTCATCCTCATCACCTCGCTTTTTGCACTGTGGGGGTTTGCCAACGACATCACCAATCCCATGGTGGCCGCCTTCCAAACCCTTCTTGAACTGTCAGCTGCCAAGGCTTCGCTCATCCAGTTTGCCTTCTACGGCGGCTATGCCACCATGGCTATCCCCGCTGCCTTGTTCATCCGCAAGCATAGTTACAAGCGAGGCATCCAGTTGGGACTGCTGCTCTACGCCTGTGGGGCATTTCTCTTCATCCCTGCCGCAGCCTATCAGAAGTTTTCCTTCTTCTGCTTGTCGCTCTATGTGCTCACGTTTGGCCTCGCTTTTCTTGAAACCACCGCCAATCCTTTTATCCTTTCGCTGGGCAGCAAGGCCACCTCAACACGGCGGCTGAATCTTGCCCAGGCCTTCAATCCCATCGGCTCGCTCTGCGGCATGGCCGTAGCTTCGCTCATAGTGCTGCCACAACTCCTCTCCGACAGGCGCAATGCGGCGGGAGAAGTGCTCTTCCCCACCCTCTCGGCGGCTGATAAGGCGGGCATAAGGCTGCACGACATCGCCATTATCCGCGACCCCTACGTCGCCTTGGGACTGGTGGTGCTCGTCGTGCTGGTAGTGGTGACGCTGGTGAAGATGCCCAATGCGACAGAGGGCAGGAAGGACAAGCTCGACGTGAAGGCCTCGCTCGGGCGGCTGTGGAGGAACAGTCTGTACCGGCAAGGGGTGGTGACGCAACTGTTTTATGTGGCCGCGCAGATCATGGTGTGGACATTTATCATACAATATGCAGACCATCTGGGCATCAACAAGGCCAAGGCACAGATGTACAACATTGCCGCCATGACGCTGGCACTGCTGGGTCGCTTCGTAGGGACGTGGATGATGAAGTACGTCAGCTCCAGAAAGCTGCTCGCTATCTTCGCCATCGGCGCGTCGGTGTGCACCCTCGGCACCATAGTGCTGACCAACTTGGCGGGACTTTACTGCCTGGTGGCCATCTCAGCATTCATGTCTATCATGTTTCCTTCCATCTATGGCATCGCCTTGGAGGACGTCGAAGAGCGCGACACCACCCTCGGCGCAGCCTTTTTGGTGGAGGCCATCGTCGGCGGAAGCATCCTTCCACCCCTGCAAGGGTGGATAATCGACCAAGGAAGCGTGCTCGGTCTGCCGGCCGTCAACTTCTCATTTGTCCTCCCACTCGGCTGCTTCATCCTGATTTTTCTCTATGGACGACGCGCCATGCGCTGCCAACGGCCAAGAGAGTGATAGTAGAAAGCAGACGCACCCAGACCCTTACGGCAGGGAAGGACAGCAAAACGGCGGGCAAGGAAAGGGTTGTCGCACCTTTTCCTTGCCCGCCGTCGTGTTGGGAGGGAAGCCGCCACGGGCAACTTCCCGTCCGGTATAGGGCTGCTGGATTAAGAAACTATCAGGCCAGGGTCAGCTCCACGACATAGTCATCGCCCGAAGGTTGCTCAGGCAGGGTGAGGACATAGCCGTTGGAAACGGCCTTCAATCCGACCTTCTTGCCATTGATAAACACCTTGGCGGCCTTCACCTTGTGGTCGCCTGTGGGAATGAACAAAGCCTTGTCCGTCAGCGAAAGGATGTGGATGAAGAGGCGATTGCCCTTCTGTGTGCTCACTCCCCAGTCATGAGGGGCAACGAGTCCGCCACGCGTACCGTAGATGGTCTCACCATATTGAGCCAGGAAATGGCCGATATATTGCAACCGTTCCACGGCCTCAGTGGGCAACTTGCCGTCAGGACGGGGTCCAACGTTGAGCAAAAGGTTACAATTCTTGCCCGCAGCGCGCACCAACTCGCGCACAAGGGTCTCCTTCGACTTATATCTTTTGTCCGTAATGCTGTAGCCCCAGGTGTTATTCATCGTCAGACAGGTCTCCAACGGGAGTTGGCTCACAGCCTGTCCGCTCAATCCGTAGGTATTCTCGCCGGGCAGGTCCTGCTCAAAAAGCTGAATGTCCTCGCCGGGATAAGGCTTTCCATGGTGGTTGTTGGCCACGAGACACTGCGGCTGGAGCTGATGAATCATAGCATATTGCTCGTCAAGCTGCCAGTCGAACGGGGTCTTGTCCTCATCATGGTCCCACCATCCGTCGAACCAAATGCAGTCGATGCGGCCATAACGGGTGAGCAACTCGCGGAGCTGGTTGTTCATGAAGGCGTAGTAGGAGGCCCAGTTCTGCTTGTCGGTGGGGCGTCCGAGCTTTTTGCCCGTGCGACCGAGCGGATAATCGAGACGATGCCAGTCCAAATGACTGTAGTAGAGGTGCAGACTCAAGCCGCCTTTGTGGCAGGCATCGGCCAGTTCCTTGAGAATGTCGCGCTTGAATGGGGTGCCATCGACGATGTTGTAGGTGTCCTGCGCGGTGTGCCACATGGAGAAACCGTCATGATGACGGGTGGTAAAGGTGATGTACTTGGCCCCTGCCTCACGGAATGTGCGCACCCATTCTTCGGCATTGAAGCGGGAAGGGTAAAACCCATCGGCCAAATGGGGATACTCCTGATAGTTGATGCTCTTGTTGTTCATCACCCATTCGCCGTCACCGAGCATGGAATAGATACCCCAATGGATGAACACGCCGAACTTGAAGTCCTGAAACGTCTGCTGGCTCGCCTTAATCTGCTCCGAGGGCTGGTACTGTGCCATGGCCGTCAGGCTCATGATCAAGGCAAAAATCGAAAAGATAGTCTTTCTCATCGTGCTGGTTGCTTTGGTTGTCTTTATTCGTTTGATGTTATTTCCGGATTATTCCTTTGGGTGGTAAAGTTACAATTATAATCCCGAACAGGCAAAAATAGCACCGTCTTTCTATCCTTTGACACACAAAAAGACTAACCATGGCACGGCCCCTCTGCCCTCAGACGCACAAAAAGGCTTATGGACGCGGCGTAAAGCTGACGCAGTGGGATGCCCAAAGGTAAGGTGCGACGAGGCAAGGGTGCTGCTTTCCCCACATTATGCCATAGAAAAAGCGGATCCGAAGACCCGCTTTTTACCTATGCTATTCAAAAGATCTACTGCGCATTGAAGGCCGCAAGAATCTTGTCGGCAGTGGCCTTCATCTCCGCTTCGTCCAACTTCACATGATGATGGAAGTCGACATCGGCCTCGGAGTTGATGGGCAGGAGGTGGATATGGGCGTGGGGCACCTCAAGGCCGAGCACCACCTGAGCCACTTTCTTGCAGGGAAAAGCCGTGCGGATGGCCTTGGCCACGCGCTTGGCAAACACCTCAAACTCAGCCAACTCGTCGTCGTCCATGTCGAAGATGTAGTCAACCTCCTTGCGCGGAACGACCAGCGTGTGGCCCTTCACGATGGGGTTGATGTCGAGGAACGCATAGAACTTGTCGTCCTCGGCGCACTTGTAGCTGGGTATCTCGCCAGCTGCGATCTTGCTGAAAATGGTAGCCATAGTCGTGTGCGGTTATCTGTGTGAATGATGTTTGCGATGGAGGTGGCGCCGTTTAGGCGTCGATGCTGATCTTGTCGATGCGCAACTTGATGACGCCGCTGGGAATCTTGATCTCGGCCACGTCGCCTACCTTCTTGTTGAGCAACCCTTGCGCGATGGGAGTCTTGATGGAGATCTTGCCCGACTTGAGGTCGGCCTCGTTCTCGCTGACGATGGTGTAGGTCATCTTCTTGTTGAGGGCGAGGTTGGTCATCTCCACCTTCGACATGATCTGCACGGCGTCGGTGGAGAGCCGGCTCATGTCGACAATCTTGGCTTGCGCCAGGGTCATCTTCAGGTTGTTGATGCGCTCTTCCAGGTGAGCCTGTGCCTCCTTGGCGGCGTCGTACTCAGAGTTCTCACTCAAGTCGCCCTTGTCGGCAGCCTCTGCGATGGCGGCGGAAGCCTTGGGGCGCTCAATAGCCTCCAAATGGTGGAGGTCAGCCACGAGCTTGTCGTAGCCTTCTTGTGACATATATCCCATGATGTTTACAGTTTTAGTTGTTAATAATTTCAGCGCGGATAAAACGAAAAAGAATTCCGACATCCTTGCGCATGTCGGAATTCCGTATCCTTAAAGCTTGTTTTTCAATCAATTGATGCAAAGTTAGCCATTAATTTCGATAATGCCAAACTTTTC
>DLLX01000021.1:0-5096 GCA_002479145.1 Prevotella sp. UBA7551
TTCCCCCGCAGCAGATGGGCAATGAGGACGCTGCGGGAGACATGGCTGTGCTATACGGAGCGGTCGGTGGGGTGCGTATGGTATACGTATTGGGCCCGGCCATCGCGCCATACCCAACGTTGCTTGCCCTCGCGGGCGTACTTGCCGATGAAAGTCGACAGGATGAAGCCTACTACGGGCGAGGATAAGGCCACGGCCATGAGTATCCAGAGCGAGATCTGAACCACCACGGCCAGCATGACCACAAAAACATGGAGCGACACTATACCTATGGCTGTCATGACCACGCCATAAAGACGGGCGCGCAGGCCGTTGATAAGCATCGGAATGCCATAGCACACGAGGAAGGCGGGCCATAAGCTGTCCATGAATTGGTACGAAAGCAGCAGTGCAGGCCACTGTACCAGATAGCCAATGACGAATGGCCACACCAGAAGCGAGTGCTTGGCAAACAGTGTTACACAGAACATGTAAGAGAAAGCCAGTACCATGAACAAGGCCACAAGCAGGGCACCTCCGATGGCTTTGGGCACTCCTACATAGTCGGGGTTGCACCACCACAGCGCGTCCCAGTCTATCATAACGGCCATATAGACCACTATGGCGGCCGACACTACAAACGGAAGGGCCGAGAGGAGAATGAACCGGGTGCGCAGGACCATCCATACGGCCACGGCCATAAACAGCAAGGCCACCAAGGGCAACACGGGTCCGTAGAGGGTTCGAGTGGAGGCAGCATGCATATCCAATCGTGGAAGGGAGACCCATTTGGACAGTTGGGGACGTGGCCTGAAATTGTCCGAAGCAAAAATATCGGAGGCAGAAGCGGGGTTCTGGTCCGAATAGCGTAGCCAGCGAGCTTCGGCAAGGTAACGTTTCCCTTTGTAGACAATGACGGCCTTGATCTGCCTGGCATCTGGGGTGTCGTCCACGTTGTTAGCGTGTGAAGCAGACTGGCCGTCGGTGCCCGTCACCTTGCGGCCTACTACCTGCACGAGTGCGCCGTTGCGCAGGTAGAGTACGGTACGTGTGCCGTCAAAATCGGTGGGTTTACTGGCTGCCACCGCCTTGACTTCGGGAGCCACCAGGCAGTCTACTACATAGTTTTGGGCCTGTGCCAAGGTAGCTACGCACAGGCAGAAAAGCAGTGATAGGATTTTGTAGGTCTTCATATAACTTAAATTAACTGATGAGCAAGCTCTTAATTTTAATCCTAAAGCAAGTCATAGGATGAAACAACTTATCCTATACTTGTATATATCAGGAGATTCATTTACCTTAGTGCTGATATAGAACTAAAAATAAGAATATCTGACATTGGGGCAAAGTTAAGCATAAAATATGAGATGCTCACCCCCTTCGGCCGAAATTCTTTATATCAAAATACTGTAAAGTCATCTTTTCTGAAAAACCCTTGCCCGTGAAAAGTTTTTCTCGTAACTTTGCACAAGATTGTAAAGGTTTGCGTCAAGGAGATAAGCCTCGATACATTGCCGAGAAAGTGTAGGTCACGGCCGTGCGTACATAAAAGGGAAGATCATTGACGACATGTCGCTTAGAGCGTGACAAGGGTTTATCCAAAGCATTGAAAGCATTAAATATTGCAACATTCAGATTAAAAGCATCAATACATATTAAAGAGAACAATTGATTTTGATGAAAGGAAAAATTTTGGCCGCCGTGCTCATGTGCACGTCTTTGACGCTCACTTCCTGCTTCAAGGACGAGCCGCTGAACGCCGAGTGCGACATAGAGCAGGCTTACATACACACCGACCATCCCGAGACGATGTTCTTCAGGGCTGCCGACACGCTCGTGAATGTGCTGACAAGCGAGCGTGACATCAAGTTTAAGGTACTGACCGAGGCCGACATCACGGCAGTGGCGCCGCAGTTCCGCACCACGGAGGGGGCCACCGTGACAGCCAACGACGGCAAACCGCTCAACACGCCACGCGACTTCTCCAAGGGAAAGGGCGCAATCTACACCGTGACATCGCAAGACGGCAGATGGAGTAAGGCCTACACCGTGACGATGGGCGTGCGTACCTTCGACGAGTTCAGCGATCTCGACTTCGAGAACGTGCGGCTCACGAGCAAGGAATGCTACCGTCCCTACTATGAATGGGTGGAGAAGGCCAGCGATGGCTACGAACTTGACTGCTGGGCCACGGGCAATCCGGGCTTCGATGTGAGTATGGGAGAGGAGGGTGACGGCAACCATGTCACCGCCGACCAGTTCCCCACAGTGAGCATTGCTGACGGACACACGGGGAAGGGAGTGAAGTTGACAACCTGCGATACGGGTTATTTCGGTGCGCTCATGAACATGCGCATAGCCGCAGGCAACCTCTTTCTCGGCAAATTCGACCTCGACAACGCCCTCACCCAGACGCTGAAGGCCACCATGTTCGGGGTGCCTGTATCGAAGAAGCCGCTTTCCTTCTCGGGATACTATAAGTACAAGCCGGGCAAGGACTTCCAAAACCGTGCGGGAGAGATACAGAAGGGCATGACGGACAAGGGCGACATCTACGCCGTGATATACCGCAACACCGACTCCAACGGCAAGGCCGTGACGCTTGACGGCGAGAACGTGCGCACCAGCAGCCTCATCGTGGGCACAGCGGTACTGGACGAGGTGCGCACCACCGACCAGTGGACGGGCTTCCACGTGGATTTCACCTACTCTACCCCACTCGATCCCAGCGTGCTGGCACGCCACGGATACAGCTTGGCCATCGTGTTCACGTCAAGTTACAAGGGGGCACAGTTTGAAGGAGCATTGGGAAGCACGCTGTGCATCGATGATGTGCATGTGGCATGGGACGAATGAGCGTACCGGAACACAACAACATTCAACTACGAAACGAAATGAAAAAGAACATACTGGCGGCAGCACTGACACTTGTAGTAGCTCTTCCAGCCACGGCGGGAGGCATATTTGACAACCTCACCTACTACATACGCGCAGGTTATGCCATCGGCGGTACCGCACCCATAAGCATGCCCGCGGAAATCAGAAAGCTCAACAAGTACTCGGTGAAGCCCAACATCACGCTGGCACTCGATGCCTACAAGCCGCTCGGGGGGCGCTGGGGACTGCTGGCCGGCTTCCACTACGAGTGCAAGAACATGAAGACCGACGCCAATGTGAAAAACTACCACATGGAAATGCGGCAGGGAGGACGCACCATCTCGGGTATGTTCACTGGAGGTGTGGTCACCAAAGTGGACGAATGGATGGTGACGCTGCCCCTGCAGGCCACTTGCGACCTCGGCAAGGTGAGACTCAAAGGCGGTCCATACCTGAGCTATGTGCTGTCCAACGACTTCTCCGGCTATGCCTACGACGGACACATACGCATGGGCGACCCTACGGGAAACCGCGTGAACATTGGTTCTGACGACAGCTCACGGGGCACATACGATTTCTCCGACGACCTGCGCCACCTGCAATTCGGCGTGGACTTCGGGGCCGACTGGTATTTCTCACAGCGATGGGGAGCCTACGCCGATGTGGCGTGGGGACTGACGGGCATCTTCAACAGCGACTTCAAGACCATCGAGCAGACGCTCTACCCCATCTACGGCACCATCGGCGTGACCTACCGGCTGAAATAAGACATCACGACCTGTACCTATGCACAGAAAAAAGTGGAGTAAAAACTAAAAGAAAAAGAAGATAACAACAAAGAAAAAGAAAAAAGATGAAGAAGCTTCTCACTACCATTATGATTGCCGCCGCATCTGCATCGGCGGTGGGCAAGGAGTACAACGACTTGCTCACGGTCACGGTTGACGGCAAGGTAATGTCGTCGGCACAGACGGTCATCAACGTAGACAAGAACGATGACGGCACCTACAACATGACCCTCAAGAACTTTAAGCTCGGCGTACTCAAGATCGGCACTATCGTAATCGACAATGTGCCTGCGGTATCTAACGGACAGACCACGATGCTCAAGGTGTCGAGGGACATCAAGATACAGAAAGGCGAAGGCACGGGCCCATGGATTGGCGAGAGCCTTGGCAACGTGCCGGTGAATATGGCGGGTGAATTGCGCGACAACGACAATAAGTTCTACACCAACATCACCATCAGTATGAGTGTGCAAGGAGCACAGCAGAACATCAACGTGGAGTTTGGCGACGGCAGGTACCAGCTGCCCAACGCCGGATTCGAGGCCTTCCACACGGCGTCGCTCACACAGCCTACCGACCCCGACGATCCCGATGAGAATCCGGAGACCGTGACCAGCGACGAGCCAGACAACTGGCATTCGTTCATGAGTGCGTCCGGACCAGAGGGCATGGTGTATCTGGCAGGATTCAACCCTGTGACATTCAAGAGCAGCGAAGTGCGCCCTGGCTCTACCGGCAAGCAGAGCGTGATGCTGAAGTCTGTCAACATTATGGGGCCTGGCTTCATTGCCAACGGCACCATTACGACTGGACGCATGAACACTGGCGGCATGTCGGCAGCCGACGCCACGACCAACTATGCATGGAGCGACATCACAACCACCGACAAGGACGCTCACGGCGACCCCTTCTTCGCCACCATTTACAGCCGTCCAGACGCCATGAAGGTATGGGTGAAATACACACAAGAGGCCGGCGACCCCAACTATCCCTACGCCACAGCCACCGCAATACTCAACGACGGCACACACCTGCAGGAGCCTGCAGCCGAAGGCGTGACATACAACAACATTGTAGGCGAGGCCCGCGACCCACAAATTGCCGACACCAAGGGCGAATGGAAGGAGCTGTCGATACCGTTCAGCTATAAGGACTTCGCCTCCAACAACGCCACTGCCAAGTCGGTGCTCGTGACTTTCTCCACCAACGCCGCACCCGGACAGGGCTCACACAGCGACGAAAACGCCGCGGCGGCCGATGTACTCTATGTAGATGACATGAGCTTTGTGTACAACGCCGGACTGGCTGCCGTGACCTTCACCGACCCACAAGGCAGCGTGTATCTGCTCAACGTAGAGGAAGGAAAGAACAACTATGCCGCCACGCTACCCTTTGACGTGACTGCCAGCAACTTCAAAGCAATGAGCGACGGACAGGGAGCATACGTCAGCA
>DLLX01000021.1:5123-5281 GCA_002479145.1 Prevotella sp. UBA7551
TGCCGACAGAAAAGCCACCATCGAGATAACCTCCAACGACCTCAAGACCACCAACATCTACACGGTAGACATTAAAAAGGGCGACGCGAGCGGGGTGACCAGCAGCATCAGCGACATCGCCACCGAGGACAACAACACCGTCAAAGCCGTGTTCACCA
>DLLX01000016.1:0-7830 GCA_002479145.1 Prevotella sp. UBA7551
TTTGGAAGGTCGTTGGGGTCGTGGCTAAAGTCGGCGTCCATCTCGAAGATGTAGTCGTAGTCGCGCTCCAGCGCCCACTTGAAACCAGCGATATAAGCCGTTCCCAAGCCCAGCTTGCCGCTCCGCTCCACAATAAAGAGCCGGTCTTTGAACTCCCCATCCATCAGCCGGTGGACAATGGCAGCCGTGCCATCGGGACTCCCATCGTCGATGACCAGGATGTGAAAATATTTCTGCAAGCCGAAAACAGCCCGTATGATTTTCTCAATGTTCTCCTTCTCGTTGTACGTCGGAATGATGATGATGCTGTCGCTCTTCTCCATGATAAGTCCGGATTGATTTGGTGTGCACAAGATAAAGCAGACGAGCGCAATGAAAACCAGTTTTCATATTGCCGAGTGCAGCTTAGCTTTTGCAAAGATAATGCAAACGAGCGCAATGAGAACTTGTTCTCAAATTGCCGAGTGCAGCTTAGCTTATGCAAAGATAATGCTTTTTATCGAAGGGAGCAAACAAGGGGATAAAATCTTGTTCAAAGTCTACTTATTGGTCGGGGTTTTCCACAAACCCTTGATATTTCTTGTCCAGCCCCGACATCACACGCCGGTAAGCCTCATCCATCGTGGCCTTGACATCCTCCACTCCCCTACCCTTGGGATAGATAGGCTCGTGGATGGTGAGCTTCAGCGGGTGCCAGGTCAGCCAATGCCAGTCGCGCGTGCGGGGCATCACGTCAAACGCGCCGTTGATGGTCAGCGGGCAAACAGGCAGCTGGAGTTCATCAGCAAGCATGAACGCCCCCCTACGGAACACTCCCATGTGGCCTGTGAAGGTGCGCGCACCCTCGGGAAACACCACCAACGACATGCCTTCCTGGAGCACCTCGCGCGCCTGGTCGTAAGTTTGGCGGATCTTGCTCGGTCCGCGCTTGTCGACAAAGATGTGGTGGGCCGCCTCACACGCCTTCCCTACTAAGGGAATTTTGCGCAATCCCTGCTTCATCATCCACTTGAAGTTGCGTCCCAAAAATCCGTAGATAATGAAGATGTCGACCGATCCTTGGTGGTTGCTGACAAAGACGTAGCTCTGATGCTTGCGCAGATGCTCCCGCCCTTCTACCTTTATGGGGAGCAAGCTGACCCAGACGAAAAGCCTGGCCCACCATTTGCCCGGATAATAACCCCAGAAATGGCCGTTGCCCACGGAGCATCCTATCGTCGTGATAAGGGCACAGAGGATGGAGCTGAGGATGAAAATGGGCAGGAGAACGAAGAGTTGATAAATTCGATACAGGAGTTTCATGTTGTGTGCGTAGAAATATTGAGTTATTATCGCCCGCCGACACCGTGCCCGCAGGTACGGATTGTGCGGCTTTACCGTTGTCGTCCCGTCTTGAGCGTGATGACGGTAATCTCGTTGGGCATATTCAAGCGGAACGGAACCAGTCCCCCTAATCCTACATTGACGTAAAGATAACGCCCCCGCTGCGCATAGAGTCCCTTGTCGGGATGCCCCTTCCACTCCGTTGGACGATGGCCGAACAGCTGCATCTGTCCACCGTGGGTGTGGCCGCTGAGCGTAAGCTGTGCGGTGGTCTTGGTCAGGATGTCGCGCCGCCAGGCCGAAGGGTCGTGCTGTAGCATGATGATGAAAGCTCCGGGGCGCACCCCTCTCATCGTCTTTCTTGTGTCAGCCAGATTGGGAAAGGGCGGCTCTCCGTCGTTTTCCATGCCAGCGATGACGATGGAGTCGCCTCCACGCCGCTCGACAAGATGCTCGTTGCGCAGCAACCGCCACCCCAGCACATTCTTTTCCGTCTGGGTCAGTTGCCGAAGGAGGCGGGCTTGTACCGCTGGGTTGTCGGTGGCATAGGTGGCATAGTCATGATTGCCGAGCACTGCAACCGCACCCTGTGTCGCTGCACGCAGGAGATGGGCATGGGGAGCAAGCTCTTGGGGACTGATGTTCTGTATGTCGCCTGTGAAGACGACGAGATCTGCGTGCTGCTTGCGTATGGAATCCAGCTCCGCCCGAAGTATTTGCTGCCGCCATCCACGGAACGTACCAAGATGAAGGTCGGAGATTTGCACTATCTTGTAACCATCGAAGGAGGGGGGAAGAGCGTCGAAATGGAGCGTGAGGTGATTTACTTTGATCTGCCTTATCCCAATGACAAGTCCATAGACAAAGGCCATTGCAACGCAGCAACCCAACAGAAGACCGACATAGTGACCGAGGTTGATGCGTGGCCAGCCCGTTAGCCGCATCAAGCAAGACCCGACGAAGGAGCAAAGGGCAAAAATTGCCTTAGGGGCAACAAAGACTCCCAACAAGAAAAGGTAAGTGTTGAGCCATGTGAGGTTGTCGGGCGCAAAACTTTGGAGCGAGGCAAGGACGATGGTATAGGCCGACAGGAGGATGCCGGGAAGCCACCACAATATGCGCAACCACCGCGACTGAGGATAACGGCGGCGAAAATAGTGGGCATCGATATAGAGGTCGGACAGGAGGATGACCAATAGGAGTGGGATGACGATTCTTGCTATCACTGTCTCAGTAAGCTATTATCTTTCAAACTCCAGTTCCTCACCCCGATAGTGCTCATCGAATACGCCCCGGTCATAGACAAGATGTCCGTTGCAGATGGTCTGTTCCACCCGCCAGTTGAAAGTACATCCCTCCAATGGACTCCACCCACAAGGACTTTGTATCAGCGTCTTGGTCAACGTCCACGGACAGTTTGGCCGCACGATGGCTATATCGGCGTGGTAGCCTTGACGCAGAAATCCACGGCGCTTGACACCGAAGAACTCGGCAGGATGGTGGGCCATGAGTTGCACCAGCTGCTCAATGGTCAGCCGTCCTTCATCGACAAGGCCAAGCATAGCCACAAGGCTGAATTGCACCATCGGCATTCCCGATGCGGCCTTGACGCAACCTCCTTGCTTCTGAGCGAGCAGATGGGGCGCATGGTCAGTAGCGATGGTGAGGACTCGTCGGTTGGAAAGTCCTTCAAGCAGTGCCTCACGGTCGTGGGCGGTCTTGACGGCGGGATTGCATTTGATGCGTGTCCCTAATGTCTTGTAGTCGGCATCGGTAAACAAGAGATGAGCCGTCACGGCCTCGGCAGTAATGCCTTGATACTTAGACGCAGCTATCATTTCTAACTCCTTTGCCGTTGAGACATGGGCGATATGAAGCCTTGCGTGTGCCTTTGTGGCCAACTCAATGGCCAAAGCAGTGGAACGGGCACAGGCCTCAGCACTTCTAATCTCGGAGTGATGCTCCACGGCAGGGTCATCTCCGTATTTCTTCTTGGCAAGGCGTAAGTTTTCGGCAATGATGGCGGCATCCTCGCAGTGGCTTACAACAGGCACAGCCAGCTCGGCAGAGAGCCGAAACACTTCTTTCAACGCCTCGCCACGATCCACAAGCATATTGCCTGTCGATGATCCCATAAAGAGTTTGATGGCAGGAGAATGCCGCCAATCTACCCCACGAAGGGTCTCGGCGTTGTTGTTGGTCGCACCGATGTAGAAAGCGTAGTTGACCGAACTGTCTCTTCGCCCCCGTTGCCGCTTGTCCTCCCATGCAGTTGTCGTAGTAGTGGGTGGAATCGTATTGGGCATCTCCATATATGAGGTCACGCCCCCATAGGCTGCAGCACGGCTTTCACTGCGGATAGTGGCCTTATCGGTCATGCCTGGCTCGCGGAAATGCACATGCTCGTCGATGACACCCGGCAGCACGTAGCATCCCTCAGCATCGATGATGTGGCCAAATCTGTGTTCAGGCATGGGAGTATCTGTCCCTATGGTGGCGATGTGCCCGCCGTCGTCGATGGCAACTACACCCTTGAACGACTGCCCTTCATTAACAATTACACCATTTTTAATCAGTATGCTCATGTGTCGTCTGCCTTATTATATAAAGGAGTGATAAAACCTATCAGTGGATGATGGAATCCTCAGCCATTTGATTGGGAGTGGGGGGTGCCACATTGATATCTCCTTCTGTCATGGTTGAGGCTGGCGTGTCCTCCATAGTGCCGTTATTGCGCCGCAAGGTCTCTTGATAATGCTGATAAAACTGTTTCACTTCGGGGTCATTCTTGAAACTCTCGGGGGCATTGGCCATGATGTACTCTATCCAGGAGGGCAACCCATCGAGTGCCGTGGCATACAAGTAGTCGTTTAACCAGCTGGGATAAGCGTCGGGTGTGGTGTCGTACTGTATGCGAGTGAAGAAGCCCCAAGGACCAAGAACGTTGTCGAAGTTCTCCGTAACAAATTTTGTGAACAGCTTATCGCCTTGTTCAAATACCCTGAGTGCCTTTTTGGTTAGGCGAATATTGGCCGTCGCCTCATCCTGACCGTTCATGATGGCCGCACTTTGCTCATGGTCTATGTCAGCATACTGGTTTCGGATTTGCATAAAGCGATTCCAAAACTTATTGAGCTTGTCATTGAGGGGCGTACCGCTGATTTTCTGTTGCGTATTGTCAAGACGTATATTGATGGTCCCCTGCTCAATGACAACAGGTTGGGACAAGTCCTTGCTGTCCATAAAAATGCGAGCGACATGTGCGCTATCCACCTTTCCACTGAATGAGAACCGCCCGTGAACGACATCGCATGAGTCAAGGTTCTTCAGGCTTCCATCCTTTGCCACCTTCAAGTAGAGTTTTTGGCCATCAAGATCCGACACGTTGGAAGTTCCCTCTATATCGTAAGAGCCTGCGCAGGAGGTCAATGACAGGAGAGCGGTGATAGTACAAACGATCTTATTCATAATGTATTTTGCAAACTTTCCGATAATACTCGGCACTTGTTCTTTTAGTTTACTATTGATTGTTTTGTTGTGCTTTACGCAGCTCATAGCCGATGCGATGGGTGGTGTACATCTCCAACAACGCCCCTATCAGCAAAGCTACCACCCAGTTGTTGTGGAAGACATTGACATAGGTCGTGTATCCCGTGATGGAATGGTCAAATAAGGGCTTGAGAATATGGTAGCAGTCTTCCACCATAAACGCTCCCGCACAGATGAAACAGGCCAAGGCAAAAAACTGGATGCGGCGCAGACGGCGCAACGTGACGTTGCTTCCATCGTAAGTTTGGCGTACTTGCATAACAGCGAAGAGCAGACTTCCCACCAGAACGAGGAAGCAGGCCATGCGCTGGAGTATAAAGAATACATAGAAGCCCGCTCCCAACACCATGAGAACTCCACCTGCCAAGAATAGTAACGTTTCCGTCTTACTTAATTGCTTCATAAAAAGATTGTTCGTTATCCGAACGCTCATCATCGCTCAACACAAAGACATCCTCGTCCTCTTTCTTCATGAAATAGCGCTCACGACCTACGCGCGCCATGGCAGAAGAGTCAACACGAAGCTCATGGAGGCGCTGGTTGTTCTGCTGATAGGCTTTATCGTACTTGCCTATTTCTTCCTGAATCTCAGAAATTTTGCGGTCATACTCCATGCGTTTCATAAAGCAATCGTCGCCAACGAAGCCCACATAGAGCACACCCGCCACAATGACGATATGGTATTTGAAGCGGCTGAGAATCCTGACGAAATGCCCAGTAATCTTAATCACGTTCAGTATTTGTTTTTGCAAAAGTACTTATTTAATAGCATACAAAGGAAAAACCGTCATGGGTTTTTCATCTATTTAACCATAAAAAGAGGAGGAAGGCAAAGAAAGTAACCAACTTTTTGCTACCTTTGCAAGAGTCATAAACAGAAAACATACCCAAGCAATGAGCGAATATATAGTTTCTGCGCGCAAATATCGGCCGATGAAGTTTGCTGATGTCGTCGGGCAAGAGGCGTTGACCACCACGCTCCGCAACACGGTCAAGACCAGAAAACTGGCGCATGCCTACCTTTTCTGTGGTCCACGTGGCGTGGGAAAGACCACCTGTGCGCGCATTTTTGCCAAATCCATTAACTGCGAACACCCCTTAGAGGACGGAGAGGCTTGTGGAGAATGTGAGAGTTGCAAGGCTTTTGAGGAAGGAAGGTCATTCAACATTTTTGAGTTGGACGCTGCGTCCAACAATGGAGTTGAACAGATAAAGCAGCTCATGGAGCAGACACGCATCCCCCCACAGGTAGGAAAGTACAAAGTGTTTATCATCGACGAGGTGCACATGCTGTCGCCACAGGCTTTCAACGCCTTCCTGAAGACCCTGGAAGAGCCACCCGCACATGTGATTTTTATACTTGCGACAACAGAAAAGCACAAGATTCTGCCAACAATTCTCTCCCGGTGCCAAATCTATGACTTTGAGCGGATGTCGGTATCCAACATCGTCATGCAACTCAAGCGAGTTGCTGACAAGGAGAATATTTCCTATGAGGAGGAAGCCTTGGGCGTGATTGCAGAGAAAGCGGATGGCGGAATGCGCGACGCACTCTCCATTTTCGACCAAGTGGCCAGTTTTTCGCAAGGCCATATCACTTTCGAAAAAACCATAGAAGACCTCAACGTACTCGATTCGGACAACTATTTCAAGACGGTTGATTTGGCATTGAACAATCAAGTGGCCGACATCATGCTGCTATTGGACAGGGTGTTGTCGAAAGGCTTCGATGGGGGCAATTTCATCATCGGACTGGCAAGTCACATCCGCAATGTACTAATGGCCAAAACTCCACAGACTTTGTCTCTTTTAGAGGTCAGTGAGCGTCAGAGGGAGCGGTTCAAGGAGCAGGCACAAAAGTGCCCTGCGCGTTTCTTGTATAAGGCATTACGCATAGCCAATAGTTGTGACGTTCAATATCGTCAGTCTTCCAATAAGCGTCTGCTTGTGGAGCTGACCCTGATAGAGATAGCACAAATAACCCAACCGGAGGAGGAAAAGCCTGGTGCGGGGCGTAGCCCTAAGCAATTGAAAACCCTGTTTCAGAATATAGTCCGACAGGCGCAGCAGAAAAGGGATGAGCAGGTAGTCCTTGTTGCGCAGAGAAAGCGGCAACACATCCAGCAGACGGTGTCGCCAGCTTCTGATCGAACAATGTCTGCAAATGAACAAGTTACCCAGTCGCAACAGTCATCAGCTGTGCCCAAGGACACCCATTGTCCCGTGAACACACTAAAGACGGCCAAGCTCAATCTGGGAAGGATGGAAGTGTCGTCATTCAGTGGGAATCAACCAAAGAAGGAAAAGGTTGCGCCTGATCCAACTTTCGAGGTCGAGAAAACGGGCGATAGCCAGCCTTTCACTGAGGAAGACCTACACACCCAATGGCGCAAAATGTGCGACAGAATGCCACAAGAGATGCAAGTGATGGCCAGGCGAATGAAGAATCTATCTCCTGCCATTACAGATTACCCTAACGTGGAGGTCGTCGCAGAGAACCAACAACAGTATGATGAAATGCGTAATATTCAAAGTAGAATCCGTGCCACGCTGGTTGAATGTTTGAAAAACAGCAGACTTCAGATAACTATTCGGCTTGCAAAGCAAGAAGAAATCACACCACTGCTATCGCCAAAGGAATCATTGGACAAACTGTTGAAAGAAAACAAGTCTGTGAAGAAACTGGTATGCCAGCTCGGACTGGAATTGGCCTAAGGGCAACTAATACTTCGCGAGATCCCGTCTATACATAAAGACGGGAGCAGGGAGGAAAGCAAGAAGTTGTTTTCTCCTCGTTGGGGTGTATATATATCAAGGTTATCACATATTTGAACGCACTGCGTTTTTCTACGGAAGATTTTGTCATTTAGAAAAAATACCGTAACTTTGCAAGCGAATTTTAACGTCATGGCTCCGTAGCTTAGCTGAATAGAGCGTCAGATTCCGGTTCTGAAGGTC
>DLLX01000016.1:7875-8702 GCA_002479145.1 Prevotella sp. UBA7551
TTCGGAGTCACTTTCGGCAAATGATAGAAAGAAAACCAGATGATCTGTCTTGCTGTCGGATAGAAAAACAGGTTGATTTATTTATGGTTTCCTTATCTGACCTACACTTCAAAACACACTTTTCCAAAATGAACAAGTTTCTATATTTTCTTTTTGTGTTTATAATGTGTGGTATCATAAGGTCGAATGGAGCGAATGCCAAATACAGCATAGAGGAATTTAGGAAGTGGTCAAAGCTCTCTACCGACTCACTGATGAAAAGGGGACGCACCTATCTGGCTACTGAGACGCAAGTGGATTCGGCCCTGATATGCTATGTTATCGTTGAGTCGCGATACAAGGATGGCAGTGGAAATCGGCATGAACGCTATCAGTACGCCAAGGCTCTCAACAACCTTGGTTATATGTTTGCAGAGTATTACATGGATTTCGAGAAGGCTTTCAACTATCTCATAGCGTCGAAGACCGTTTCCAAGTCTGAAAAATTCACCGACAACCTGCCCTATGTATACATGAACATAGCGGCAATGTATGAAAATCGCAGAACAATGTTCGGTATCTCCACGCCCGAACAGGACGTGTTGCGCGAAATGAAAGCCGCTTTCAGATACGCTGCCCGAGAAAGACAATGGAAGGTGGCCTATACTTGCTTCTCCAACTTACTCATCATGGTGGAAGACGACAACACCCTTGACAATATAAAAACGGAAATAGATGTATTTAGGTTAGCTTACAAAAGCCACCCCCTTCCTATGGGAGCCTATGCAATGAGCATGCTCAAGTGGTTGGAGGCATACAATCAGGGCGACACCCATACGGCACTCTCC
>DLLX01000073.1 GCA_002479145.1 Prevotella sp. UBA7551
GCACGCAGAGACGCTGCGTAGTTGCCACCCACCTTATATTTACCCGTCCCAAAGGGAGCGGCGCGGTCAAATTCGCGGGTGATGGCATAGGCGTTGCTGCTGAATCCGCCCTTGAAGTAGGGTCCGACGGGCGTTGCGAAGATCAAGAAGAGGTAGTCCTTGCCCTCGTGTACGCCGACCTGTGCGGACGTGCCGATGAGCAACGGGCGCAAGTAGAGCGTGGCACCACTCTCGTAAGGCGGAACGAAGTCCTGATTCAGGCGGACCACTTTCTCTACCATCTCGACGAAACGGTCGGTAGGCAGCTCCGGCATGACGATGCCTTGGCAGGTGCTCTGCAGACGGGCGGCGTTCTCCTCTGGGCGGAACACGCGCACCTTACCGTCCGGGCAGCGGTATGCTTTCAGTCCTTCAAAGGCCTCCTGGCCGTAATGCAGACAGGTCGATGCCATGTGAATGTGGACATATTCATCGGAAGATACCTCTATCTCTCCCCACTTCCCGTTGTGGTAATAGCAACGGACGTTGTAGTTGGTGGGCGTGTAGCCAAAAGTAAGGCTGCCCCAATCCAGATCTTTCATAATACGCTTGTTTCTTTGTATTTTGGTTTTTGTTATTTCCATGCAAAGTTAATACTTTTATATCAGACGGACAAACTCTACGGCTTTTATTTTCATCCCACCCGTATAGTTCCCCGTTGACTGTACCAACTCATTTATAACTCCAATCGGTCAATATACCGAAATCGACAAAAGGAGCGAGAAGTTTCCCCTCTTTCCGACGAAATCTAATGACCGATTTGGGTTTAAGCATGGATGATTATTCCTTCTCCTTGTCGAGAAGTTTCTTGATTTCCGCATCCGTCTTGGTGAGCTTGTCGCGGCAGAGCTTGATCAATGCCTGCGCGCGCTTGAGCTTTTCGGAGAGTTGGTCGATGTCAAACTCGTCGTTTTCCATCTTGTTGACAATCTCCTGCAGCTCCTCGAGCGCGGCCTCATAGTTGATTTTCTTCTCCATATTTCTTCCTTTAGTGTGAGAGGACAGCGCATTTCCGCCCTCATCCTCTATTTTAATCGGATGGTGTGCAGTCGCGTCAGCGGCTTGATGCTCTGCCATTCGGGGGTGATGGCCATCTTCCTCAGACACTGTGCGACCACCTTCTCCACCGTCTCCTCGTCGGTATTGAAGCGTTTGGCCAGCTGCCCGGTACTCTCTTCCGCACATCCGAAGAGGCCATAGCGGTACTTCAGCAGCAGCTCATCGGCTGGCGTGAGCAGTCGGAGCAGTGCCATCGTGTAGCCTTTCAGCTTGTCGCCGACCTGCTCCGGGTGTTTCCCCTGCCGAATCAGAAACTCTTGCAGCTCATTACAGAGTGCGTCCATGCCGTTCGCTGCCATACATCTCGTCATAATACTTCTGGTAATCGCCCGAGGTCACCTCCCTTATCCAGTCTTGGTGCTCCAGATTCCAGCGGATCGTCTTTGCTATGCCCTCGGCAAACATCGTCTCGGGCTGCCATCCCAGCTCCTTCTTGATTTTCGTCGGGTCGATGGCGTAGCGCTGGTCGTGCCCCAGACGGTCGGCGACGAAGGTGATCAGGCTGTCGTTTATCCAGCTAATGTCCAGCTCTCCCGTCGCCTTGTCGCACACTTGCTTCTTCAGCACGCTGCGCAATGCCTTGTCCTGCTCCATCATGTCGTGTATGGTGCGGATGGTGAGGCGCACGATGTCGATGTTCTTCATCTCGTTATGTCCGCCCACGTTGTACACCTCGCCCTCCCGGCCGTGGCGCACCACCAGGTCGATGGCCTTGCAATGGTCTTCCACATAGAGCCAGTCGCGCACGTTCTCGCCCTTGCCATAGACGGGGAGGGGCTTCCCGGCGAGGATATTGTTGATGATCAGCGGGATGAGTTTCTCCGGAAAGTGATACGGCCCATAGTTGTTTGAGCAGCGGGTGATGCTTACGGGCATGTGAAAGGTGTCATGATACGCCATGACAAACAAGTCTGCCGAGGTCTTGCTGGCCGAATAGGGGCTGTGCGGACACAGCGGAGTCTTCTCGGTGAAGAAGCCTTCGTCGCCCAGAGAGCCGTACACCTCGTCGGTCGACACCTGATGGAAGCGTTTCCCGGGCTTCCATGCCGGATAGCCCTGGGCGTCCTTGCCCGTCACCCATGCGCCTCGGGCAGCGTCGAGCAGGTTCTGTGTGCCCAGGATGTTGACGGAAAGAAACAGCTGCGGGTCTTCGATGGAGCGGTCCACGTGCGACTCGGCGGCAAAGTTCACCACATAGTCGATGTCGTTTTCGGCAAACAGCCTGTCGGCCAGGGCACGGTCGCGGATGTCGCCCCTGACGAATACGCACCGCTCACCGTCGATGTCGTCCTTGATGGTGCCTAAGTTGCCCGCATAGGTGAGTGCGTCGAGCACGATAATCTTGATGTCCTCGTCCTTATACTTGTTGTGAAGGAGATACTTGATAAAGTTGGCACCGATGAATCCGGCGGCGCCCGTTACGAGATAAGTCTTCATGTTAGGTATTTTGGTTAAGTTTCTTTCTTTGTTGAGTGTCTATGCCTTGGCCACTTTCCTCCGCTCTCCAAGGGTGATGACCTCGCAGTCCTTAAACTGTTTGCCGTCCACGGTCAGCCGCACGAGCGTCCGTTCGGTCTGCCACCCTTGCAGCCCCGCCGCACCAGGGTTGATGTGCAGCAGGCGCAAAGTCTTGTCATACATGATCTTGAGGATATGCGAATGGCCGCAAACGAATAGGTCTGGCGGCATGGCATAGAGCGTATGCGCCACCGATCTGTCGTAGTGGCCGGGATAACCCCCAATGTGTTTCAGCAGCACGTCGGCCTCCTCGCAGCGGAAGCGGAGCCGCTCGGGGTAGCAGCGCCGCAGGTCACCCCCGTCGATGTTGCCGCACACGGCGCGGAATATCGGGCGCATGGCCTCAAAGCGGTCTGCCAACTCCATCGATCCGATGTCGCCCGCGTGCCATATCTCGTCACATTCGCCGAGGTATTCCGCATAGCGGTCGTCCCAATAGCCGTGGGTGTCGCTGATGATGCCGACGCGTCTCATGGGCGTTGGCGGATAAACTGCTCGATAAACCGTGCGGTCTGCTCCATGCCCAGCACCGAGGTGTTCACGCAGAGGTCGTAGCTTTCCGCCGCGCCCCACTTCTTTCCCGTGTAGTAGTTGTAGTACCCGGCGCGCGTCTCCTCCTTGTTCTGTATGTATTTCTTGGCCTCCGTGCGGCTCAGTCCGTGCCTTTTGGCCACGGTCTCTATGCGGTCGCACAGGTTGGCGGTGATGAACACGTCCACCTTCTCCTTCATGTCGCGGAGGATGTAGTCGGCCGTGCGCCCCACAAAGACGCAGCTGCCTTGCTGTGCCGCCTTCCTGATGGCCTCGCTCTGAAACTTGTAGAGCCCTTCCTGCGAGAAGTCGCTGTTGTAGAAGTTGGTCTCGCCGAGTAGGGGCACGTGGAGGTGGAAGCGGCTGCGGAGGTATTCCTTCGTCTCGTCGTTCTTCTCGAAGAACTTTTCGGAGAAGCCGCTCTCCTTGGCGGCGAGGTTGAGTATTTCCTTGTCGTAGAAATTGCAGCCGAAAGCCTCGGCCAGCATCTTGGCAATAATCAGGCCACCCGAGCCGACTTGCCGTCCTACGTTGATGATGAGTTGCTTATCCATTGTTGTGCTGTGACTTTGCCATCAGTTTAAATTTTCTCATATACACGGCCATTACCACCGCTGCGATGACCGAGGAAATCGTGTCGCTCACCGGCATGGATGCCCACACGCCGTCCAGCTTGAAAAACAGGGGCAGGATACCGAGCATAGGCAGCAGGATGATGAGCTGTCGGCTCAAGGAAAGGAAGATGCTAATCTTCACCTTCCCGATGCACTGGAAGAAGCTCGTCACCACCATCTGGTAGCCGATGAGGGGGAAGACGAGCATCACGATGCGCATGGCGTTGGCACTTTGGCGCACCAGCTCCGCGTCAGTAGTGAACATTCGCGCCACCAAGTGGGGCAGAAACATCCCGATAACCCATCCTAAGGTCATGATTCCCGTTGCCGCGATGATGGCAAGTTTCAGCACCCGCAGCAGCCTGTCGGTCTGTTGGCTGCCGTAGTTGTACCCTGCGATGGGCTGCATGCCCTGGTTCAATCCGATGACGAGCATGGCAAATATCATCGCTATGCCGTTGGCAATGCCGTAAGCGCCCACTGCCATGTCGCCTCCATAGTCCACCAGGCGGTTGTTGATGAAGATAACGACCACGCAAGCGCACACATTCATCAGGAATGGCGACACGCCGATGCCCACAATGCTCCGCACCAGGTCGGCGCGCAGGCGGTATATGCCGCGCTTCAGGCGCAGCAGCTCCTGCTTGTTGCTGAACAAATGCATCTGATAGCACATCGCCAAGAACTGGGAGATGACCGTTGCGAGCGCGCCGCCGCGTATTCCCCATCCCCACCAGCAGATGAACACCACGTCGAGCAGGATGTTCATCACCACGGTAAAGATGGTGGCAAACATCGCTTTCTCCGGTTTGCTGGCCGCACGGAGCACGGCGTTCATGCCTAAGTACATGTGTGTGACGACGTTTCCGAGGAGAATGATTTGCATAAAGCTGCGCGCATAGGGCAGTGTGGCGTCGCTTGCGCCGAAGAAGCGCAGGATGGGGTCGAGAAACATGAGGCACACCACACCCAAGGAGATACCCACGATGAGGTTGAGCGTCACTGTGTTGCCCAACAGCCGCTCCGCCCCCTCATAGTCGCGCTGTCCCAGCCGGATGGAGATGGCCGTTGAGGCGCCCACGCCCACCGCCGCGCCAAACGCGCCGCCAAGGTTCATGAAGGGAAAGGTGATGGCCAAGCCCGCAATGGCCTCCGGACCGACAATCTGTCCGATGAAAATGCGGTCAATGATGTTGTAGAGTGAGGAGGCCACCATGGCTACCATGGCGGGCAAAGCATACTGCCACAGCAGCCGTCCCACTGGGCGTGTGCCCAGCTCGAGTGTTTTTTGTTTGTTGTCAACTGTCATTTTTGTCCAATTTCCATCTGCAAAATTACGGCTTTTCTCCCGACCACGCAAGAGGGGGTGGGCTTCAATCGTTAAAAAATGCTTTGCCTTCGTGCGCCCTTCCTGCGGTGATCGGACTGCCGAATGTCCTGCTTCCGTTATGCGCTTTCTCCTGTCCGCGCCCCTGTTTCGCAATGTTGGGAAAGGGTGGGGCGCTGGGGAAGTGCTTTGTCTGGGGATGAAGTCTTATAGATGGGGTGCGTCCCGCAGCGGCCTTTTGTTGGAATGGCAACGTGGATTCGTCCGCAATGGCGCGCGATACTACCCAAACGGGAAAGATTTTTAATTTAAAAATCGAGAATTATTAAATTAAAAATTCTGGGTTTTTAATTTAAAAATTCAATCGAATGTGCTGAGAAAGTCTTGCGATATATAACTCTTTGATAGACAGAGAGATAGCTATTCTGTCGTCATGTGGAAGGCTCGCTTTTCAGCGGTCGGCTGGTTCATGGCACGGGCAGCTGAGAAGAAAACACAACTTTTTCGCATTAAAAAGGGGAGTCCTCCCAGAATTTTTCTTAAATTTGCATCTCCGACTAACTCAACCCATCAATGAATATGGCAGAAAAAAACAATATCCCGCAGTTTGTGAATAGCGATTCTTTCATGTTGGATAAGCATTATGTAAAGTGGTTGTCCGACTTGAAGCTTCGTTTTCGCACGACACAGCTTAAAGCTGCAGTCAAAGTGAATACGGAAATGCTCAAATTCTACTGGAGCTTGGGCGAGGATTTATGCGAGAAGCAGAAACATTATAAGTGGGGTGCGAACTTCATGAAACGGTTGAGCCTTGATTTACGTGCGGAATTTCCACAAGCAGAGGGCTTCTCGTGGTCGAATCTCTACAAAATTCGCAAATGGTTTGTGTTTTATTCTTCTCAAAATGATTTTTTGTACCAGGCTGGTACAAAATTCCAAAAGGTGGATGACGCAACCAGCCCCATCCCTGAGATACTGTTGAGTGTGCCATGGCGACATCAAACGGTGATCGTATCGAAATGCAAGACGATCAATGCGGCCATGTTCTATCTCCGCAAAGTTATAGAAGGCAACATGAGCCGCACAGAGTTGGAGCATGCGGTGAAGGCCCAACTCTACGAGCATAGCGGCAAGGCGCAGAACAACTTTGATGTCACATTGCCTTCGCCTCAAAATGCTCTGGCCGCAGAAATGCTGAAAGACCCCTACAAGTTGGATTTCTTCTCGTTGCCCAGCAAGTTCAGCGAAATGGACTTGGAGGATAAGTTGGCGGCGAATATTACCCGCTTCCTGCTGGAATTAGGCAAGGGCTTTGCCTATGTCGGTCGGCAAATGGAGCTTGATACGCCCAGTGGCAAGTCCTATTTCCCGGACATGATATTCTATCATACCCGGTTGAAATGCTATGTGGTGGTAGAGTTGAAAGTCGTTGACTTTACTCCGGAGTTCATTGGCAAACTCAATTTCTATGTATCTGCCGCTGACGAACTGCTTAAAGGTGAAGGCGACAACCCAAGTGTCGGCATTCTTTTGTGCAAGGACAAAGATTCGTCCGTCGTGGAATGGTCGCTGCGAGGCATCAATACACCTTTGGGTGTGGCCAATTATCAGTTGCAAGAAGTATATGAGCGGACATTGCTCGAAATGAAACAGCAAGCCGCTGCGGATGAAGCAG
>DLLX01000071.1:0-15390 GCA_002479145.1 Prevotella sp. UBA7551
GACTTCCTTGACAAGTACAAAGACAAGGCGGAAGCCATTATTGGCCACTTCGGTTTGGGCTTCTATTCTGCTTTCATGGTAAGCAAGAAGGTGGAGATCGTCACCAAGAGCTGGCGTGAGGGCAGTCAGGCTGTGCGCTGGTCGTGCGATGGAAGCCCAAAATACACCATCGATGAGGTGGAAAAGTCTGACCGAGGTTCCGACATCATCCTCTATATCGACGATGACAGCAAAAATTATTTGCAGAAATCCACCATTGAGCAACTGCTCTCGAAGTACTGCAAGTTCATGCCAGTGCCGATTGTCTTTGGCAAAAAGACGGAGTGGAAGGACGGCAAGCAGGTAGATACCGACAAGGACAACGTCATCAACAGCGTGGAGCCGTTGTGGACGAAGTCGCCCTCATCGCTCAAAGATGAGGACTACAAGAAGTTCTATCACACATTGTTCCCGATGAACGACGACCCTTTGTTCTGGATTCATCTCAATGTGGATTATCCCTTTACGCTCACGGGTATCCTCTACTTCCCGCGCATCAAGTCTAACATTGAGTTGCAGCGCAACAAGATTCAGCTCTATTGCAATCAGGTATTTGTCACCGACCACGTCGAGGGCATTGTTCCCGACTTCCTGACGCTGCTGCATGGTGTCATTGACTCGCCGGACATCCCACTGAACGTAAGCCGCAGCTACCTCCAGAGCGATGCCAACGTGAAGAAGATTTCTACCTACATCACCAAGAAGGTGGCCGACCGGCTGAGCAGCATCTTCAAAGAAAACCGCAAGGAGTATGAGAAGAAATGGGATGATCTGAAGCTCTTCATCAACTATGGCATGGTTTCAGAGCGCGATGAATTCTACGATCGTGCCAAGGAGTTCGCCCTGATGAAGGATACGGAGGGTAAGTATTTCACGTTTGATGAGTATCGCACACTTATCAAGGACAACCAGACTGACAAAGATGGCAACCTCGTCTACCTCTATGCTGTGAACAAAGACGACCAATACACGTACATCGAGGCTGCCAAGTCGAAGGGCTACAGCGTTCTCCTTTGCGACGGTGAGCTGGATGTGCCAACCCTCTCCTTCCTGGAGCAGAAGTTCGAAAAGAGCCATTTTGTACGTGTCGATTCTGACACTGTTGACCGGCTTATCCCCAAGGAGGACGCCCACAAGCTGTCCCTGTCACAGGAAGACCGTGACAATCTGGCAGAGGCTTTCCGCTCCCAGATGCCACATATTGACAAGACAGAGTTTGGCGTGGAGGTGCAAGCACTCGGAGAGAAGGCACAGCCCACGGTCATCACCCAGAATGAATGGATGCGCCGCATGAAGGACATGAGCCGCTTCCAGCAGGGTATGAGCTTCTATGGCCAGATGCCTGACAACTATATGCTGGTACTTAACGCCGATCATCCACTGGTAAAGAAAATTCTTGCGGATGAGACTGCCGCTACGGGTGAGGCGTTGAAGCCCGTACTGAGCGAGATAAAGGGCCAGCAGGCTCGTTTGGCTGCCCTGCGTCAGGCGCAGAAAGACAAGAAAGCCGAGGAAATCTCGCAGGAGGAGAAGGACAATGTCAGCAAGACGGAGAAAGCACTGGAAGAACAACGGGACAAGAAACGTCAGATAGTCGCCGACTACGCCAAAGGCAACACATTGATTCACCAGTTGGTTGACCTTGCCCTGCTCCAGAATGGAATGCTGAAGGGCGCTGCCCTCAACGAGTTTGTAAAGCGCTCGGTAGAAGTGCTGAAGTAAGACAACCGTTTGAAACGGATACGACATTTGTTTCCCATCATTAGAACAGGCTATATAAACGGTTCATGTTGAATCACACAAGGTGAAGCATGACGATGTCGCAAAAGCGTACACGAAAGATGAGGCTTGTCACTTGAAAGTCGGCAACGGCCAAAACCAACGTGAATCTTCAAGGCAGAAATTTGGCCTGATGATTGGGAACAGAGTTTAGTATAATAAAGGCAACATGAAGGAGTCATGAAATAACGGCTCTCCTCATGTTGCCTTTGTTGCTTGTTTTGGCATGGGGCATACGCACACCATGGCATAAGATTACAGTTTTTTGCGCACTAAAGCCATTGGGCAACCCAAGATAATGGCTTAATGGAGTTGCTTGCAGCCATAAGACCCAATAGGTCATTAGAACAAAATCGACCGGAAAAGGAAAAGTTTTCCATCTTTTCGACTAAATCCAATGACTGATTTGGGATAAAGATAAAACAAAGGGATGACTGCAAAAGCCATCCCTTGTTTTGATATGTAGCTATACGACTGAAATTCTATTCTTTAATATTAGGCTCTTCAAGACCGAGATGCTTCTTCTTGTCAACCACCTTCAGGATAAGCCCGATACAAAGTGCGGCCACACCGAGACCGGCCAACATGACGAGCGGGGCGGTATAGTTGAGCTGAGTGGCATCGGTCACACCTTCATTGGTTGCATTGAGCACCTTTCCGATAAGAAGCGGGAAGAGCCAAAGGCCGATATTTTGTATCCAGAAGATAAGTGCATAGGCGGAACCTATCACCTTTGCATCGACGAGTTTCGGAACGCTGGGCCACAGGGAAGCAGGGACGAGCGAGAAAGAAGCGCCGAGAACGAGAATGGTGAGATAGGCAATGACGACGCCGCCGACCTGATTGCCCTTGAATTCAGGAAGGATGAAAGCGAAAGTAAGGTGACAAGCAATGAGCAGCAACGAACCAAGAACGAGCATAGAGGCCGCCTTGCCCTTGTGGTCCACATAGCTGCCGAGCACGGGCGTGATGCCTACGGCAAGCAAGGGAAACACAGCGAAGATGGATTCTGCCGACTGACGCATATAGCCCATGTAGCAATAGGTGACCAGCGCAATGATAGAGAGTGACAACATGGAATATTTGAGTGCCTTCTGCTTCATGAAATTGAACATAAAAGCGGTGGCAGCAACCACCAGCATGATGACATACTGCACATAGGTTACATTCTGTGAGGCCCAAAACGAGTCGGCTGGCACCTCAGTGAACGTGAGGTTACACTGCAACATGTTCACGGCGTACTTCTGGAATGGGAAAATGGCGGAATAGTAGAGCACACAGAGCAGGGAAACCAACCAGAATCCGCTTGACGTGAGAATCTGTCCAAGGTCACTGATCTTGAAGGGATCGTCTTTCTCCTCGGCTTCCCCAGTCTGCTCATCGAGCTTCTTATCCATGAAGAAGTAGACGACAAGCATGATCATGGCGATGCAAAGCAATACGACTCCAAAGGCAACTGAGCGCGATACGCTGATGTTGCCACCCAACTTGGCGAAGAACGGGGAGAAAATCATACAGGTGGCTACACCCAGACGGGCCAAAGCCATCTCGGACCCCATTGCCAAAGCCATCTCGCGACCCTTGAACCACTTCACAATACCACGGGACACGGTGATGCCCGCCATCTCTGTGCCACAACCAAAAATCATGAATCCTATGGCTGCAAGTTTGGCAGAGGCAGGCATTCCCTCATAGAATGGCGACACGCCGAGCTGCTCAAATACTGGAATGTGGTTGAGGTTGTTCGTGAACCAAGTCTCCAATCCGCTGCCTATGAAACCATCACTGATGGCATACCACTTGATACATGCACCCACAAGCATCACGCCACCGGAGAGTAGGGCCGTGAAGCGGACACCCATCTTGTCCAGGATGATACCTGCAAAGATGAGAAAGAATATGAATACGTTGAGGAATGTCTCTGCACCTTGCATCGTTCCGAAAGCATCAGAGTCCCAACCACGCTGAGACTGCATGAGATCCTTAATCGGAGAAAGAATATCCACGAAAATGTAGGCGCAGAACATGGCCAATGCCAAGAGCAACAAGGCCGTCCAACGAATGGCAGCCGAATCGCGCAATGTCTTATTTTCCATAGTAATATATTTTGAATTTAACGTCAACAATTATTTTTTCAACCACCTATCGAGCCACTCAAAGAAGGTGCGCTGCCACAGAATTCCGTTCTGAGGCTGTAATACCCAGTGATTCTCATCAGGGAAAATGAGCAACTCAGCAGGTATACCGCGAAGGCGTGCCGCATTGAATGCGCCCATACCCTGATTGGCATTGATGCGATAGTCTTTCTCACCATGGATGCAAAGGATAGGCGTGTCCCACTTGTCTACGGACAGATGCGGGCTGTTTTCATAGGTGCGACGGGCATTTTCTGTGCGGTCTTGATTCCAATAGGCATCGTCATACTCCCAGTTGCTGAACCAGGCCTCCTCTGTATCCGTGTACATTGATTCGAGATTGAACGCACCATCGTGCGAGATGAAGCACTTGAAGCGCTTGTCATGATGCCCGGCAAGGTAATAGACGGAGAATCCTCCGAAGGAAGCTCCAACTGCTCCGAGGCGATCTTTGTCCACAAATGGCAGGTTGGCGACAGCATCATCGATAGCGGCGAGGTAGTCTTTCATGCACTGACCGGTCCAGTCGCCAGAGATTTCCTCGTTCCACTCGCTGCCGTAACCTGGCAGTCCACGGCGGTTAGGGGCGACAATCACATAGCCGTGGGCTGCCATAATCTGGAAGTTCCAGCGATAACTCCAGAACTGGGAGACAGGGCTTTGCGGGCCACCCTCACAGTAGAGCAGCGTGGGATACTTGTTGTTCGGGTCAAAATGAGGCGGTGTGATGATCCAAACCTGCATCTCTTTCCCGTCGGATGTCTTCACCCAGCGGTCAGTCACGTCGCCTACGGCCATCTTGTCATAGATGTTTTTGTTCTCAAATGTTATTTGTTGCTGCTCCGACTGACCCTCTTTCTTGGCGGGGCTGATGACATAGAGGTCACTGGGGACGGTCATGCTCTGACGTGTGCCGAGCAATTTGCCGGTATTGCCCAGCAACTGGAGCGCAACATAGTTATGCTTTCCTTCCGTCAGCTTCTTTACTTCGCCTTTCAAATTGGTCTGATAGGCATTCACAGTGGCATGCCAGCAACCAATGAAATAAAGGGTCTTAGAATCGTTGTTCCAGCAATAATCATCCACGTTGGAGTCGAAATTCTCCGTTACATAGAACTTCTTACCCGTCGCCAGCTCATAGATACAAAGACGATTGCGGTCGCTCTCATAGCCATCACGTTCCATGCTGAGCCATGCAACGTACTTGCCGTTGGGCGAAAAGCGCGGATTAACATCGTAACCGACATTCAAGTCACCCTCCTGATGATTGACCTTCTGATTGCGTAGCGACTTGGTGTAATCGATTTTCGGCTCAACATAGCCCTCTGGCTTGCAAAGATTGCGGTCAGTTTTGGTCTCAATATTGAAGAGATAGATATCAGCATCAGTGGAAACGGCGTAGTCCACACCTTCTTTCTTGCGCGAGGTGTAGGCGATAGTCTTAGAATCTGGACTCCAGTCGAACTGTTCTATTCCACCAAATGGCGCCAATGGGCTTTCGTAGGGTTGACCTTCGAGAACGTCCACACCCTTATCAATCCCATGTGCAGTGACATTGGCAACGAATGGGTGGGCTATCGTCTCCACATAATGATCCCAATGGCGGTAGTTCATGTCGGTAACGAGCCGCCCTGTGGCCTTGGGGAGGTCACTGGGGTTCTGCTTTATCGTTCCATGGTAGGGCAGTGACTTAATCAACAGCACATGACTTCCATCGGGGGAAAACTTAAATCCATCGATACTGGTGTCATCTTTTGAGAGCTGTGTGCGCCCTGTACCATCTGGATCCATTGCCCAAACTTGACCATCACGGAGAAAAGCGATGCGTTTTCCGCCCTCAATCCATGCAGGATCGGTCTCACTTTTGGCATCAACGGTAAGCTGTCGCGGGCTACTACCATCTGCATTCACGACATATAGAACTTGATGGCCACGGTTCTCCTTTACGCTGTAATAGCCGACTTGGTAAACAATCTGCTTTCCGTTGGGAGATGCTGCCGCTGAACCGACGCGTCCCATGGCCCAAAGAGTCTCAGGGGTCATGATATCGCCCTTGAGCATTACATTGGTACTTTTCCCAATGTTTACGTCTTGTGCTTGTGCCACGCCACTACTCAAAACCATTGCAGCGGTCATGGCGATTGTTAGGTTTTTATTCATCGTCGTTAAATTAAAGGCCTCACGGGTATTTCAAAACCCGTGAGTAGCCATTGCTGTTTTTCAAAAAATTACGTTCGAGAGCTGGGATGATTCCCAAGCCTCTAAACGGAAGTTCGAGAAACTACTGTTTTTTTCTTCTATTCAGCTCCTCTTTCTTCCTTCTCAATTCTTCTTGTTGCTTTCTCTGCAAATCTTGCATGGCTTGCATACGTGCCATTAGACCATTTTGCTTCTTTGGGTTCTTCTGGTTCTCTGCACGACGAGCCTCAAGATACTCCAGCAACTTCTTTTCATTGGTCGTCTTACGCAGCGCAAACATGATGGCGGCAGAGAAGAACAGTGAAATGAAATAGTAGAAATTGAGTCCTGAAGAATAATCATTGAACATAAAGAAGAACATCAACGGCATGAGGTACATCATCCATTGCATAACCTTCATCTGCTCCGCCTGTTGGCCTACCATTTGGTCTTTCTGTTGCTGCATGGTGAACCAAGTGTAGAGAATGTTTGCACCACAGAACAGAATGCAGGTCAATGACAGGTGATCACCGATAAGCCAGATGTTTGTTCCCCACTCCACGATAGGGTCGTAGGTACTCAAGTCCTGCATCCACAGGAAGCTCTGACCACGCAATTGAATCGCATTCGGCACGAAGTTGAACATCGCAATCCAGATGGGAAGCTGAATCAGCATAGGAAGGCAGCCAGATAGTGGACCGACTCCATACTCAGAGTAGAGCTGCATCATTGCCTGCTGCTTCTTCATCTGGTCTTCTGGCTTGTCATACTGTTTCGTCGCCTCATCAAGTTTCGGCTTTAGCACACGCATCTTTGCCGAACTCATGTAGCTCTTCTTCACCATGGGGAAAGTAATGAGCTTCAAAAGCAGCGTAATCAGAATGAGCACAACACCCATGGGGCAGAAAGTGCTCAGCCAGTCGAACACATAAATGGTAAACCAGCGGTTGATAATGCGGAACAACGGCCAGCCAAGGTAGACAAGTTGCTGCATCTCCAAGTCCTTGCCGAAGGCGCTTTCCTTTTCCACTTTCTGCAAGAGCCGGAAATCATTAGGCCCGTAATAGAACTCAAGCTCGGTCGCCTTCTTCCCCGTAGGGTCGAAAGTGGTCTTCAACCGCGCTTGATAGTTCTTCAGATAGTGTGACTCCTTCGTAAGTGGGGTGCTCTTTAATTTTGCACCTGTTTGGAAATTGTCCTTTGAAATCATCACCGCCGAAAAGAACTGGTTCTTGAAGGCTACCCAATCGAGGGCGTCCTCGGTGGTTTCCTCTTTCTCTGAAGCCTCGCTCAGGTGGTCGGTTCCGCCATCAGACTTTTTGTATGTCAGCGTGGCATAACGATTTTCAAAAGTGAATCCGCGCTCCTGCTGACGCGCTTTCTCCTCCCAATCGATGCCCACCTCGTTGTAATCGGGAGCAAAAAGGTTACTCATGCCTTGTGCTCGGAGGCTAACATGGAGCATGTAATCCTTACCCAAGGAATAATTTAGAGCCAAAGTCTTCCCCGGTGCAGCCTCTGCCGTCATCGTAACGGTAGAGTCGGTGACATTCGTTGGGGTAAAATAGAGGTCTTCTGTCTCAATATTCACATCCTTCCCCGCCAACAGGTAGTTCAACTGCTGGTCATTGCCGTCGAAAAGGGTAACATCTTTGGTATCTTTCGATCCGTCCTGCACCTTCAAGTTGTGCCCCACATAACCCTTTACGACCGCCTTGGCCACTGTTCCACCCTTGGTAGAGAGCGTCAGAGCGAGCTTATCATTCTGGAGAACAATCTCCTTTGGCGTGCCTGTGGATGCCTTATGAAAGAGGGCTGAAGTATCCGCCTGAGCCGCCTGTAGCCGTTGCTGTTGCAATGCCTCCTTCTTGGCTTGCTGCTGTTTGGTTTTTACCGTGCGAAGAGAGTCTGCGACAAACTCCTTCCGCTGCTCAGCCAACTCTTCTTCGGACGGTTGTTGCCACCAGGCAAAGCCGAAAAGGATTAGGGCTATGAGCACAAAGCCGGTAATTGTGTTTTTGTCCATTCGTTTATTTTAAGTTGTTTCGTTTTATGAAGTACAAGATCTTCACTCTTTGTGATTTTCACTTGCCACCCTGACAAAATCGAGGAAGAGGGGATGTGGCTTCAGTACTGTACTCTGATACTCAGGGTGAAACTGTGTGCCAATGTACCATTTCAATCCTGGAATTTCCACAATCTCGACAAGGTCGCTCTCCGGATTACGACCTACACAGTTCATGCCATGACGCTCAAACTCTTTCTCGTAGGAGTTATTGAACTCATAGCGGTGACGATGGCGCTCCTTGATGTGTGTGGATTTATATATATTGTACGCACGCGAGCCTTTCTTCAAGATGCACTCATAGGCACCCAGCCGCATCGTTCCACCCATGTTGGTGATGTTCTTCTGCTCTTCCATGATGTCGATGACGTTGTGTGGAGTCTTCTCATCCATCTCACGGCTATTGGCATCACTATATCCGAGGACGTTGCGAGCAAACTCCACCACCATCATCTGCATGCCCAAACAGATTCCGAAAGTGGGAATATCGTGCGTTCTGGTGTAGTGTGCAGCAATGATCTTCCCTTCAATGCCTCGCTGACCGAATCCTGGGCAGATGACAATGCCGTCCTGTCCCTTCAGTTTCTCTGCCACATTCTCCTCGGTAATGTTCTCGGAATTGATAAATGTAATGATGGTTTTTCTGTCATTATACGTCCCCGCCTGGAGGAGTCCCTCACGAATGCTCTTATAAGCATCCTGCAAATCATACTTGCCTACCAATCCAATGTTCACCTTCTTGGTAGCCTTGACGAGGCGGTCGAGGAAAGATTTCCATGGGCCGAGAGTTGGACGCTCGCCAATAGGCTCATGGCATTTGCGCAGAATAGCCACGTCGAGTCCCTGATCCTGCATGGCCACGGGCACCTCATAGATGCTTGGCAGGTCTTCACTCTGCACAACGCAGTCTAAATCCACGTTACAAAAGTTGGCCACCTTTTTGCGGATGCCCTCGTCAAGATGCTTCTCCGTGCGAAGTACGAGCACGTCGGGTTGAATGCCGACGCTCTGCAACTCCTTCACGCTATGCTGTGTGGGCTTCGTCTTCAGCTCACCTGCCGCGCGCAGGTAGGGCACATAGGTCAGGTGAATGGAAATAGCACGGTCTCCCAGCTCCCATTTCATCTGACGGATGGCCTCCATGAAAGGTGCGCTCTCGATGTCACCAATCGTTCCTCCGATTTCCGTAATGACAAAATCATAATGGTATTTCTGCCCGAGCAGCTTGATGTTGCGCTTAATTTCGTCAGTGATGTGCGGCACGACCTGTATGGTCTTGCCCAGATAATCGCCCTGCCGCTCCTTGTCTATGACACTCTTGTAGATGCGCCCTGTCGTCATAGAGTTGGCTTTGGTGGTCTGTATACCCGTGAACCGTTCGTAGTGGCCCAGGTCAAGGTCGGTTTCCATGCCGTCAGCCGTCACATAGCATTCGCCATGTTCATAGGGATTAAGCGTCCCCGGATCAATGTTGATGTAGGGATCAAACTTCTGGATGGTGATGTTATAGCCCCTTGCCTGGAGCAGCTTGCCGATAGATGAGGAGATAATCCCCTTGCCAAGCGATGAAACTACACCGCCGGTCACAAAGATGTATTTTGTCTCAGCCACTTTTTTGAAAAATGTATATGTTATAACAAGGTGCAAATTTACAATAAATAACCGAAAGTGGCAAACCCTTACGGGTTTTATTTGTACCTTTGCGGCTATAAAATAATGAGCAAACGCATGATAAAATCCCTTTGGATGGCTCTTTGTCTGTATCTGCTGCCAGCAGCTATTACGGCGCAATCCGGCCACCTTAACATACTGTCCACCACACCAGAAGCTTCCGTTGGGGGAACAACGAGACATTTGTCTCAAGTGGACTCTATCGCACTACTGCGCGACTCTATTTTTGGCCCGTCTTATCGTGCACACGAGACCCACACTTCCCAGCTGCCCTCTCTTTCTGCTGCTCAGCTATTTCTTCCCCTCACATTTTATGATGACAGAGTACTCGCCGCCTTTACCATTGGCAGTGGTGAGGGGAAAAAGGAGCAGGCGATTGTCGATAGCACCCTAATGAACATCTACATACGCCGTCCAGACCTTGTGACAACCACTTCTACGCGCCTCCGTTCCGACCGCTCATACCTTGACATCATCGACGCGCCCATCCATACCGAGACCGATTTGGAGAACAACTCGGCTTCTAAGCCCGTGGAGCCAGACGTCGTGCCCGTGCAGTTGGTATTGCACAAACCCAATTTCTGGCATTATTCAGGTGACTATTCTTTGCGTTTCATGCAAAGCTATGTGTCCAATAATTGGTATAAAGGCGACGAAAGTAATTTTTCGGCGTTAGCTTCCGTGATTATGGAGGCAAATTACAACAATAAGCAGAAGCTTAAATGGGAAAACAAGCTGGAGATGCGCTTTGGTTTTCAAAGCTCACGCTCCGACTCGCTCCATCAATACAAGTCTACGGAGGATTTGCTTCGTCTGACCTCCAAGATTGGATTGCAGGCATCGAAGCGCTGGTACTACACGCTTCAACTGCTTGCTTACACACAATTTACACACAGTTACAAGTCGAACGACCCCACTTTGTATTCCGACTTTCTTGCTCCACTCAATGTAAACTTGTCTTTGGGTATGGATTACAGCGTAGATTGGATGCAGCATCGACTGAGAGGGAACATCCATCTTGCCCCATTGGCTTACAATATGAAGTACACACGCATCCGTTCCCTGTCCAGTCGGTTAGGCATTGAGGACGGAAGGCGGGTGCTCAATGACTTCGGTTCAGAGTTTACCATCGACTTGACGTGGCAGTTGATGGAGGACTTCAGCTGGCGCACTCGACTTTACGCCTACACGACCTACGAACGGGCGGAGCTGGAATGGGAGAATACTTTCGTGCTACGCTTCAACCGTTTCATCTCTGCACAGGTATTCCTTTACCCTCGCTTCGACGATGGGGTGGCTCGAGACAGCCACCATGGCTATTTGCAATTCAAGGAATATGCCTCGATAGGGTTCAACTTTAATTTTTAGTTTTGAAATAATTGTCCAAATGGGGATTAAAGTTACTGTTTAATTTTGAGCAAACACTCCATGCACTTTATGTTTTCATATAACTGGAGCTGAATATCTTTAGCATAAGAAACTCGCAACTTATTACATTTTACATAAGTTGCGAGTTTTCTTTATATCGAGAGTCTATCTAATAATTATGACACGCTCTCATAAGATGTCATGCTAAACTTTAACGAGCACTATAGTACTATTGTAATTCAAAGAAATTAATTTATGACGATCTTATATGTTTTTCCTTCTGCTTTTACAATATACATACCTGAAGTGAGTCTTATTTTTTTGCCATCGGCTATACCACTTGACACCTTGGCTCCAGCAAGCGTGTATATCTCGTATACCGTACCCTGTACAAAGGTCAAGCCTCCATTCGTAGATGTCATACATAAAGGATTAGCAAGAATGTTTTGTATAGAAGTACTCTCATCGTCCAACACCTCGATGTTGTCGATGAAGATTGGCTGAGACTTGTTTGCCTTACCACGAATCACGACTCTGAACTGATCGCTCTGTGCAGCAGAAAGGCTGACCCTGTGTTCCTTCCAACCATCTTCACCGTAAATACTGATAGGTTCACCAATAGCCTCAAATTCATCACTTCCATACTGCAACTCAATTTGTAATGTATTGGCCGCATCTGAGGTACCGTAATGATATACGTAAAATGAGAGAACCGGATTTTTGCTCTCACCAGTTGAGATACGTGGTGTAAGCAAACGAGCTTCATAACCATCAACGCTCTGCTGGTAGAACATAGCCATCCCATTGTCCTTGTCTACAGAGTTTACTGCCATTGGCTTGCTTGAGTTATTATCGGCAATCATAAACCAACAGTTTACATATTCTGGCGAAACGTTTAGGATTCCCCAAGGCTCAGTCACGGCATATCCGTCAGCAAACGATTCCTGGAAAGGCAGCTGGTAATCAGGGCCGTATATGATGTCGGTGGCCTGTACGTCACTGAATCCATTTTCTGTTTGCGCCATAATCATGAACGAGATGAGAATCTGGTGAGCACTTGCGTAATCATCGAACATATCCTTCGGCACTCTTAGTTCGGTTCCTGATACCTCTCCGTTGAGCAACGATGGAGTCTCCATCAAACCGTACTGATAATATACGGCATAAGTCAGTTTGTCAAAATCTATATAGTTGCCATCCGTAGAAGTCGTAGGAGCAGCCCAAGAGAGTATGAAGTCTGTATCATCCTCTGCAACACGAAAATCTGTCGGAGCTGCTGGGATTCCCTGTCCAACAAAGACCTTAGTCATGGCGGTAGTACTTGATCCGTCTTTCGTCACTGCAATTACGCTGTAAGTGTGGTTGCCGGCGGTGACTGTGGTGTCAATAAAAGTACAATGCTCTCCGGAAGCAACATTCGAAAATGTCTTTATGGCAGCCTTTTCAGAGTCACGGTAAACTTTTATATGGTTAACCTTTGTAAAAGAATTGCCTTGTATATCGGCAGTAGGAGCATCAAACGATACGGTTACCTTGTGTTCGCCACGTTCTGCTGGAACAGCCTTCAGACCAGTTACCTCTTGCGGAGCATTGGCAAAGCCACTGCCAATAATTTGAATGTCATAAAGCGTCACTTTTCGATTGGCTGCACTGCGGCAATAAAATGCGAAGTACGCCTTACCATCTTCGGTTGCTGTATAATCGAATGCCTTCTGAGAGACAGCCTTAGTGTAGTCGGGAATATTTTCGAATGAACCAATCTTCACCTTGCCATCATCTACTTTGGAGGTGCTTTTTAGGAGAACTAAGTCGATATTGTTGCCGTAGTCCTGATTAAATGCACTCGCCACGCTGAATGACACGGTGTAAGTCACGCCTTTACGAATATCCATAGGCGGAAGGACGAGATAGTCATCAGCAACGTCTGCACACTGACTTCCATCGTATATTGCAGCATAGCTACCGGTTGTGGCCTTTATAATTTGCCATGTGGCATCATTGTTCACATTAAGTACCGTATACGTTCCATGCGTAGATACATCGCTAAAGTCATCATAATAAGGTACCTCTGCATAGTCACCGAAAGTTACGTGGTTGGACAGACCTTCCTCACCAACTTGCTCGTTGCTTATTGCTTTTACTCCAAAATAGTAATCGGCGAACGAGGTTGTGTTAATTGTACCAGAAAATGATGTTGTGGCACTTTCTCCCACCAACTTGGAAACTGGGTATTGCGTTATAATGTATTTGATATTTGAGACATCAATAGCCCCGCCGTTCACGCCAACTGTTGGGGCATCCCAAGAGAGAGAGTATATTCCGTTGCTGTCGATAGCAAGAACAATGTTGGTGGGAGCTTTTGGTTGATCAAAACCCGCAAATGTTGAGATGGTCTTTGAAGGGCCATCACCATTTTCATTAGACGCAACAACCTTTACTTTATGCTTCCCCGCCTCGGCAAACGTATATTCGACAGAGGCCTTATCGCCCGCTGTAATATTTTCTACTGTCTTAAAAGGCTCTGACTGATCGTCAGCATAGAACTTCAACGCAACCTTGCCCTTAAGCTCCGTCTGCTTGTCAAACGCAAGCACTGGTGCGGTAGCTGTTAATGTAACTTTCAGTGAACCTGGCACAGCGTATGTTGCTGTGAGTTCTTGACATACATCAGGGACTTGCTTATCAGAACTACCGGCACTCCCAACACCAAACAGGCCGAAATATTTTGCATTTTCAGGCATCTCCCCTACTTCTGTAGCCGAGCCTGTGGAGAGATCGACTGTATATAGTTGTGATTGCTTTGTAGTAGTAGAAACCCAATACATAGTATTGGTGGAAGCATCAATATATGTAGGCTGCATATCACCAAAAGACTGTCCCAAGGAGCCTACAGGAGAGAAAGTACCCGACGAAAGATCCAATTTATTCAGCCTGCAGTCGTAGTCGAATGCAAAGAAATCTCCGTTTCGGTCAATAGCCAGAGATGCAAAAAATCCATTGTTGATACTTCCTACACAAGACATGGCTCCAGTCTCCTTGTCTATGGTATAGAAATTGGTCGGCATACCATTGCGAAAGCCGTAAATATTACCCGTTACTGGATCATATGCCATACGGTTAGGATAATTGGTATATTGTGGTTCCAAGGAGATTTCCTTATCCATCTTCCATGTTGAACCATCCAGTTTGTACACTGAAAACTTTAATGAGGTGAGTTCGCCATTCGAATTGGTCTTCGGAGTATAAACATATACGCTATTTCCATCGAAAGCGGATACTGACCCAGAGCGGAAATACTGAACACCAGTCTGTCCGTCCTCAAATTCTATTTGAGCTGATGCTGGTGCTTTAGGATCAAATGACACTATGCCTTGTATAGGTTCGTACTGCATACCATACAATTTGAAAGAAGCTGGTTCTGTCCCCCCACCTTGTTGGGAGGAAACTATTGGGACAAGCCCCCTCACATTAGTACCGCTTGGATATGCACCTACTTTTGTTGCAGCCCCCGTAGCCTTGTCTATTTCGTACAGCGTATAACTCCCGTATTTGGAGAGATTTTGATAAATTCTGTTGGTTGTGGGATCAACAATACCTACTAAAGCGTCGTCACTTGAGATACCCGTACTACCTACGAGTTTGTACTCGCCAGTTGACAAATCGATGGTATAGAAATTACCATCCCAGTCAGTAGCATAAGACTGTCCGTAAGTATCGGTTACAATCATGTTAAAGTATGTACCCAAAGTTTTTACAAGCGACATACCACCCGTGGTCTGATCAATTACATATTCCTCGCAGCCACTCAACCCGTTACGGAATCCATAAAGAGTTTTAGTCTGTGGATCGTAGCTCATGAAGTGAGGATAATTGTTGTAACTCGGCGTAAGTTCAACATTTTTTTCATAGGACCATTTGTCGCCGTCTAACTTATAAGTAACAAAACGTAATTTCCATAACTCCGAGTTGTTATTGATACGAGGTTGATAGAAGAAGAGTTTTCCATCACCATACACGCCATATATTCTTTCAGTGATATAGCCGTAGTCGTTGTCTGAGAACACCTCACTGAGTGTTAACGGGTCTCCACTTGCCACAAACTTACTGATTCCCACAGTAGGCGTGGCGGTCACAGCATAGAATGAAGGCGTCGTA
>DLLX01000071.1:15408-15828 GCA_002479145.1 Prevotella sp. UBA7551
TGCGATTCCCTTTGGGTTGCGAAGATGTCTTTGGGAAAGAAAATACCAAAAACAGACATAATAACCAAAAGTAATGTTTTCCTCATACATTGTTGTTTTAAAATGTGAAACAATATTGTTAATTAAATCATACAAAGTATAGTTTTAACTATTATTTTAATATAGTAAGTCAGTGGGGCTATTTTCGAGTTGACCAAACTAAAACTTTGTTGCTGCAAAAATACACAAATTCTATCTTATGACCAAATATCATGGCATTTATTTTATCTTTATCCTTTTATCATAATCTCTAATAAATTTTTTAAGCATTCAAAGATTAGATTTTGCTTAAACCTGTATAAATAACACCAGATTGTTTACGCTTACTATTCCCGTTGACAAAAAGGCTTCTTTCGTTGTGTAATATAGGCTGAATGACAT
>DLLX01000071.1:15863-17628 GCA_002479145.1 Prevotella sp. UBA7551
GGCCTCTATTGCACTGCAATATAGGCCGTTTTGCGATGCTTTTCAGGCCATATTGCAACCGATGGAAAATTGAGAGCGGTTGGAGTATGAATTGGCTACCTTGATAATAACAGAGAAAGGTGGCAGACACTACGCCAAAAGGCAATTCACAGGAAAGTCGGGGAAGCAGATAATTGGGGGGCAACATTCTCCCTTCTGGATTCTATAAGAGATTGCATCATCTAACAATATCCCAAAGAGAAAACAAAAACAGAGAAACGGGGAAATGAATCCGCTTCTCTGTTGGCATGCTATTGTCCGACAAGAACAGACGGACAACTCGTCATCTGAGCTGGTTATTTGGCGTAAGCCACGCTGCGCACTTCGCGAATAACCGTAATCTTGACCTGTCCGGGATAGGTCATCTCATTCTGAATCTTCGTGGCAATCTCACTGGAAAGCTTCTCTGCCTCTTCATCGGTCATCTTGTCGGCTCCGACAATCACTCGAAGTTCACGACCAGCCTGAATGGCATAAGTCTTGACAACGCCGGGATAGCTCATCGCCGTGGCCTCCAAATCGTTCAGACGCTTGATGTAGGCCTCCACAATTTCACGACGCGCGCCAGGACGTGCACCTGAAATGGCATCGCACACTTGCACAATGGGCGCCAAAAGGCTCGTCATTTCCACCTCATCATGGTGTGCAGCGATGGCATTGACGATGTCAGGCTTCTCCTTATATTTCTCAGCCAGCTTGGCACCATAGAGGGCATGGGGAAGGTCTGTCTCCTCATCGGGCACCTTTCCAATATCATGAAGCAAGCCGGCACGCTTAGCTTTTTTCGGATTTAAGCCCAACTCGGAGGCCATGACCGCACATAGGTTGGCCGTCTCGCGGGCATGCTGTAGCAGATTCTGTCCGTAAGAAGAGCGATATTTCATCTTGCCGACGATGCGCACCAACTCCGGGTGCAGCCCATGGATACCGAGGTCAATGGCCGTGCGCTTACCCGTCTCGATGATCTCGGAGTCGAGCTGCTTCTTGACCTTGGCCACCACTTCCTCGATGCGGGCAGGGTGGATGCGCCCGTCGGCAACGAGCTGGTGCAGAGCCAGACGGCAAATCTCGCGTCGAATGGGGTCGAATGCCGAGATGACGATGGCCTCTGGCGTGTCGTCGACAACAATCTCTACGCCACAGGCAGCCTCCAAGGCACGAATGTTGCGCCCTTCACGGCCGATGATGCGTCCCTTGACCTCGTCATTATCTATGTGGAACACGCTCACGGAGTTTTCAATGGCCGTCTCGGTAGCCACGCGCTGGATGGTCTGAATGACGATTTTCTTAGCCTGTTGGTTGGCATTGAGCTTCGCTTCGTCCACGATCTCATTGACATAGCTGGCGGCATCGAGGCGCGCCTTGTCCTTCATGCTCTCGACAAGACGATTTTTCGCCTCCTCAGCACTGAGCCCTGACAGTTCCTCGAGCTTTGCTCGCTCCTGCTCTTGCATCTTGTCAAGCTCCTGATGACGCGTCTGGAGCAACTTCTTTTCGTTGTCCACACGCTGCTGCTGTTGCTCCACATCTTGACGGCGGCGACTAATTTCCTCCTGCCGCTGGTTGAGATTCAACTCTCTCTGCTTCAGTCTGTTCTCACTTTGCTGTATGCGTTGGGTGCGCTGCTGGACTTCCTTTTCCAGCTCGCTCTTTTTATTGAGGAACTTCTCCTTTACCTCAAGGAGCTTTTTCTCCTTCAATACCTCGGCATCCTTTCCAGCCTTAT
>DLLX01000071.1:17662-24990 GCA_002479145.1 Prevotella sp. UBA7551
CATCTCTTGATATTGTCCCTTGAGAACATATCTGAAAACAGCATATCCCATGCCTCCTCCAATGGCCAAAGCCACGAGGGCAATTACTATAAATTCTATCATATTAGCTTTTTGTATTATTCATTCATACTATGAGTCAGCGCATGGTAGCACACGGGTCGTCTTCCTTCTATGAGCTGACGATACCGTATTCACACTTTATCCGCCATTGCCTCTTCTATCTCCTGCGTGAGCTTTGTCATCAATTCGGTAAATGGTTGCGTATCTTTGTTGGCCGCCAACTTATTGGCTCGCAGCGCAAGGTCGAGCATTGCCATATACATTATGTCGCTATGGGATTTCTTTCCTTGATAAATTTTGGCGTATGTATTGACCGTTTCCGTCACCTGCTTGGCAGCCGCACGATAGTATTGCTCCTCCTCCCGAGGAACATTGACCGACAAGTCGGTTTCGTACAAATGCAATCTGATACGCAGTTTGTCGTCCATTTTTTCCTGATTATTTCTCACTCAGCAGGGTGATACATTTGTTAACCTCCCTGATGAGGCGTGCTATACGCTTCTGCGCCATCTCCATGTCGCTGTCAGCTATCTCGATCATACGTGCCGTCATCAAGGCATTGTAGTCATGCTGTGCCTTAGCGAGTTGACTTTCCAACACTGCGATCCTTTCCTCACGTTCTGCCACTGCCGCCTTGAGCGAGGCATTCTCCTCGCACACGCTGCGATAGCGGAGAATCATCTGCCTCACACGAGTGGAGAAAGTGTTCAGAATCTGTTCGTTGGCATCCATTTTCGACTACATTGGCTACAAATATACAACAACCTTTTTATCTAAAAAATATTTTCTATCGTTTATTACTTTTTATAATTAACCGAAAAGTAGTTTCTACTTTGAATTATTTACTTCTCCTCAGCCTTATCCTTGGGCTTACCTTCCTTCTTCGCAAGCATGACTACCTGGAAGATAAAGTCGCTGATCCATTTGCGGCTGAAGCCCAGCCGGGCATCATACTTGCGCACAGCCAAAACCGACTTGACCACCGAGGGGTCGCTGAAATCGTTTTTGTCGAAGATGTCATTGACCGTTGCGGCAGTCATTGTATATAATGTCTTACGGAAAATGCTGGGCACACGAAGTTTGAACTTCATCAGATTGCTGACCAGCATCATCAGTTCCTGGGTGAAACCTTGGAACTGATACATAAACATCTGTACGTCCTGCATCTTTCGGCAGTTCTTGCGAATGCTCTTGTCCACTTCATCAAAAAAGTCATCGGATGTCTTGTAGATACTCTGCATCATCTTCTTGCAGTAAGCCTTCTCGCCCAACCCAAGTTTATTGTTGAGCGTCGCCACATGGAATGTGGACTTGAAGGCGCGCAAGTCAGGCAGCATGGCCAAATTGGTAATACCCACCTGAGCGGCTATGACTGACTGGAAATAGACGCGCACAAGCGTCATATAGTCCTCCATGCCACCCGCCTTGGGCTCTTCCTTATGGAATAATCGTGATATGAAACTCATTGTTCTTTGTTACTTATTTTCGATATGGGACGGGCCTGTTTCGCCTATCCGTTTGCAAAGTTAGTGAAATAAAACAAGAAAAATGACACTTATGCGTCCTTTTGTCCTGCTAGTGGCCAATATTATTGAAAATAATGCTTAACTTTGCGGCGCATATCATCCTAAGAAGTAGCCCACCTGCCTCTTCCACGCGAGTGTGACACTGCGGCAGAATGGACCTACAAGGACTAACAAGAGAACATCATCATGAAAGGAATCGTTTTAGCTGGCGGCTCAGGAACTCGCCTTTACCCTATCACCAAGGGCATCAGCAAGCAGCTTATCCCTATATTTGACAAACCGATGATTTACTATCCCATATCGGCTTTAATGCTTGCAGGAATCCGCGACATTCTCATTATTTCCACGCCTTACGATCTTCCCGGCTTTCATCGGCTTCTTGGCGATGGAAGCCAGTTGGGCGTAAGATTCAGTTATGCCGAGCAGCCAAGTCCCGATGGATTGGCACAGGCTTTCATCATCGGCGAACAGTTTATCGGCACAGATAGTGTCTGCCTGGTCTTGGGCGACAACATATTCTATGGAGCGGGATTTTCGGGACTCCTGCGGGAAAGCGTAAGGAATGCGGAGATAGAGAACAAGGCCACCGTTTTCGGCTATTACGTCAACGACCCCGAGCGCTACGGCGTAGCCGAATTTGACAATGTTGGCAACTGCCTTAGCATAGAAGAAAAGCCTGAGCACCCGAAGAGCAACTACGCCGTTGTGGGACTCTACTTCTACCCCAACAGTGTGGTGGAGATAGCCAAGCGCATCAAGCCAAGCAAACGTGGGGAACTGGAAATCACTTCCGTCAATCAGGAATATCTATACCGTCATCAACTGAAGGTGCAAACCTTGCAACGTGGCTTCGCATGGCTCGACACGGGCACACACGACAGCCTTTCGGAAGCAAGTACATTCATTGAATGTATTGAGAAGCGGCAGGGCTTGAAGGTGGCTTGTCTCGAAGAGATTGCCTACCAAAAGGGATGGATCACACGTGACCAACTGATTGCCGAGGCCAAGCCAATGGCAAAGAACGGCTACGGAAAGTATCTCCTTCAGCTGGCTGGGGAATAAAGTCAAGTCCTTTGCCTTGATAAAGGCCATCCCAACCCACATGGGGTTGATGTACAAAAGCCGTTTCGGTTGTACGATTCGGCAAGCAGTAGAATTGACTTAGGGCATAGGTGGATAAAAGACAGTTGGAAGCATCAAGGATTTTGCACCCATTTCAACATCAATGCAAACATTATTGAAGCTCCACAAAGAATATTCTCACTCTGTAAAGATTTAGATTAGTAGAAAAAATGATAATAGCTGTTGATTTTGATGGTACAATCGTAGAACACCGTTACCCAAAGATAGGTCCAGAAATACCTTTTGCCACCGAGACTTTGCGCACATTGATCAAGGAAGGGCATCAGCTCATCCTGTGGAGTGTGCGCGAAGGAGACCTGCTGCAAGAGGCTATTGACTGGTGTCATGAGCGGGGCATAGACTTCTATGCAGTAAATATGGACTACCCTAAGACCGACACTCCTGAACAGAACCGTAACTACTCCCGAAAGATAAAGGCGGATGTATTTATTGATGACCGCAACATCGGTGGACTGCCTGACTGGGGACGCATCTACGAAATGATTCATAACAATAAGACTTGGAAGGACTTTACCTCGGTTGCTCCATCGCCATGGGACAATGAACCTGCGAAGAAAAAGCATTGGTGGCAGTTCTAACCACTGAGTGAAAGTGCGGGAGAATGAACAAGCATTGGTGACACCCCCAACATTTTCCAAAAGAATTTAGAGAAAAATTCTATGCCATCCCCCTGCGACATTGTCGAAAGAATGACAAAACAAATGCGGATGTACATGCAAAGTAGTATATCCTAACGTCAGACGGGGGTGCTATATCATCGCAAAAGCAACGATTTTTTGTTCCAAAAGTTGCCAATTGGGCGAAACGAATAGCCATTACAGACGTGTTCTCGTCCTTAGAATGTATTTTTATGGCGCTTTGAAGTGGACGATGTTGAGCAAATCTTGCAACAAAAAACTACTATATGCAAACGGACAGGATAATGCTACGGCGATGGACAGAAGCGGATGCTGAGGCGCTTTACAAGTATGCGTCCGACCCAGACGTGGGACCTTGTGCAGGTTGGCCTGCCCATCGGTCGGTAAAAGAAAGCCGGGAGGTGATTCGCACTCATTTTCATAACGACACAACATGGGCCATCGTATTGCGTGAAAGCAACGAGCCGATAGGGTGCATCGGCTATTATACATACGAAAAGAGCAACATTGCGATTGGGAAAAACGATTGTGAAGTGGGTTACTGGATTGGGAAAAGTCATTGGAATCAAGGCATTTGCACCGAGGCGTTGCGCCTAATGCTCGACTATTGCCTCCGTGTGAAGCACTTTGAGAATATCTGGGCCGACCATTTTGTGGGCAACCCAGCCTCTGGGCACGTGCTGAAGAAATGCGGTTTCCACGACACAGGAAAGGTGAACCGGTGCAGCCTACTGCTGGGTGGAGACAAAGATTTGGTAAAAATCTACTTGCTTGACAAAACGTCTATTGTACTACCATAACATTGCCCATTCCATAGAAATAGGCTCCGCCAGGGATATTATTTCTCGTCCAAGGTTTTATCGTCATCCTCCCACGACCATACTAATACATATTCCGGAGTAACTTCCCGCCCAAACGGGACGGTATCACCTGTCATAAGGTCATCGACCGAGCCTTCATCAAGACGTACCCGCAGCTGCTCATGGGTGAGGTGAAGTGAGGAGCGGAGCTTATAAACAGCCTCTTTGGCACACCAGCAGAGCAACATTTCCTCCACATTGACAGCTGGCTCATCCTTACGGAGGAAACGGGAGACCACACGCTGCACACGGTTGCTGTGGTATTCTATGTCCACCCCCACCTTACAGCGTATCGACAGGAGAATAGCGATGAAGCCGCGTGTATGAGATATGCTGATATGCCAGCCATCGATGAAAGGCGCACCGTCGGCATTGTGCAGTATTTCAGCCGATGGCTTGCCCACCATTACGGTCAGTAATTGATGAGCAGCAACACGTTCGAGTTGGCGTTTTTCCCCTCTGGGCGTATCGGTGGGGAGGATACCCAGCCCCAGCAACAAGTCATTGTTCAGCCACCGTATCTTTTTTATCATGCTTCGGTAGTACCGTCACCTTCACGCGGCTGATGCGTCGCCCATCAATACCCAACACATCGAAGGCGTAATTCTTATACTCCAAGTGCTCATGTAAGCTCGGGAAGTCTCCCTTCAGCTCCAGAAGCAAGCCCGCCAAGGAATCGACTTCGCCTGCAACGTCCTCAAACTCGTCGTCGTCAACACCCAGTATCTTGCAGAAATCACTCAGTAAAGTCTTTCCCTCAAAACTATAGGTATTGTAATTGAGCTTCACATACTGATGCTCGTCCTCATCATATTCATCGTTGATCTCACCAACGATCTCCTCCAGAATGTCCTCCAATGTTACCAGTCCGCTCGTTCCACCGTATTCATCCACCACGATGGCCATGTGGACGTGATTTTCCTGGAAGTCGCGCAAGAGGTCATCAATCATCTTAGTCTCGGGAACGAAATAGGGAGGGCGTATCAAACTCTGCCAACGGAAGCTCTTCGGCTTTGTGAGATGGGGAAGCAGGTCCTTGATGTACAGGATGCCACGGATATTATCTTGACTGTCTTGATAAACAGGGATGCGTGAATAGTTGTTGTCAACGATACATTTCAGCACCTCGTCGTAACTGCTGCCAATATTCAAGTCGACTATATCCTGCCGTGAGGTCATCACTTCCTTGGCGGTCTCATCACCAAACCGGATGATGCCCTGGAGCATACTCTGCTCGTTTTTGATGTCATTCTTGTCCGTTAGCTCCAGAGCTTGCTCCAGCTCATCGACTGAAAGCTGCCGGCTGTCTTTGTTTTGAACAACGCGTTCCGCGAAAGCTCCACTGCGGATAAGAATGGTTTCCAAAGGCCAGAAGATTTTACGCAGGAGAAGAATGCCATTGACTGCAAAGCGACAAAACTGCAAAGGAGCCTGCCTACTAAAGACCTTGGGCATGATTTCGCCAAATAGAAGGAGAAGAAACGTGAGGAGAACGGTGATACACAGCATCTCCAACCATGCAGCCTTGAACGTGACCAGTTTGCCAAAGAAGTAGTTCAAGAGCATGATAATCATCACGTTCACAAAGTTGTTGGCGATAAGAATGGTCGCCAACGTGCGCTCACTGTCCCTACGGAGCATGGTTATGCTTCTGTCCTTGCTGTTTTTTTCTGGGTCAAGGGCATTGACATCATTGGGCGAAAGACTGAAAAACGCAATCTCCGACCCGCTCGCAAAAGCTGAAAGCGACAATAAAAAGAGAGCTAATACCGCAGCCAGCCAGCCCCCGAAGGGGACGACATTGATATCAACAAGGCTGGATGAGTAAAGCACCTGAAGAAAAAGCATCAGAATGGAAGTTTATTATTATCCTCAAGCCGCTGCTCTTCCGTATTCTTTGCATCTCCCTGGGCAGAACTTTCGTGTGCGCTGCGCGGAGTGAGTAGCTCCATATTGTCGGCATAGATTTCTGTCACAAAGCGGCGCACACCGCGTTTGTCATCGTAACTGCGATAGCGGATACGACCCTCCACATAAAGTTTGTCGCCTTTGTGAACGTATTTTTCCACTATTTTTGCCAACCCACGGTAGAAAATCACGTTGTGCCAATCGGTCCGGTCGGGCACTTTTGTACCATTGGGCAACGTATAACCGCGTTCTGTAGTGGCCAAAGCAATTTGAGCCACGGCTTGGTCTTGGTCATAATAGCGAACGTCTGGCTCCTTGCCAACGTTGCCTATCAACATCGCCTTATTCATAACTTTATTTCCACATTCCTAAAAAAGAAAACTGGAAATTCTTTCCTTTGGCCGATGGGAACTGACTTCGGTTGTCCACATGCTGACGAAGGTAGTCTACAATGCGGTTATAACAATCAGCACCCGACAGGGCTTTGCAGCGCGCAACAAAGTGAGTGTCGCGGTATTCGTGCTTTCCGGTCGAGGGAATCAGCACCACCCGCTTGAAAGTCAGCGCTCCCTCATACCATCCTGCACGCTCTTCATTGAGATGAAGGATGACAGGATTGTCATGGCGGGCGTTGTCACCACCCGACCTCAGCGCCTTTTTCATCTTAAAATCCATCATCGTCTTTGCATCGGTCTTAATCATGATGAAATAGACGCGTGGACGTATCTTGTAACGCTTGGGATAATAAGCATCGCCGTTAGCATATTCGCGGATATCTGCCTCCAGTTCGGGGGTAATCTGAATATCGGGGATTGAACTAAGAAAAGCCAAAACATCATCTACGCTTCCTAACAAAGCCTCGCGGTCAAAATACCTTACATATAAATTCATTGTGGAAAAACTATGCTTCTCTTTAAAAACTAAACAAAAAAAAGAGCGGTAAACGAGACTCGAACTCGCGACCCCGACCTTGGCAAGGTCGTGCTCTACCAACTGAGCTATTACCGCCTGTCACACTATGGAAAGTGAAGAGGAGGAGACTCGAACTCCCACGACACAATTGTCACTACCCCCTCAAAGTAGCGCGTCTACCAATTCCGCCACCTCTCCAGTTTATCATTCCATCAATTATCTATCTTACAAGATAAAGCTTGATGTTGTTTCCAAAATGTTGAGCGGAAAACGGGACTCGG
>DLLX01000070.1:0-7739 GCA_002479145.1 Prevotella sp. UBA7551
GAATTTTTAATTTAAAAATATATTCGTCTGCTAATGTTTTCAGCGATGAAATGATGTGTGTGCAAGCGCATGATGACTGAGAAAGACATTCACAGAAGGGTGTAGGTGCAGCATTTTCCCCAAGACATAGTATGTATTCTACTGTTGCAGTCTTTTGAAAAAGAAAAGTCCATCATAAGCAATAACCACGCTTTGATGGTAATTGCTATAATAACAACTTGTAGTTTATTTTTCCCAAATAGCAATATTTCTTTGTAATGTTCGGATAATTGCGTATCTTTGCAAAACTAAGCAGCGTTAGGCAATATGAGAACAAGCTCTCATTGCGCTCGCTTGTATTAGCTTTGCATAAGCTAAGCTTCGCTCGGCAATATGAGAACAAGTTCTCATTGCGCTCGCTTGTATTAGCTTTTACCGAGGGGAAAAATGAAATGACGATGAGAAAAGGCATTGTTTGGTTGTTGTGCTTCACCCTTATGCTTTCGGGTTGCACTACGAATACGGGGATGGGCACCTATGTGGGTGCGCAGTTTGGGTCTATATTGGGCAGTGCCATCGGCGGTTTGTCGGGTGGCCCTCGGGGTGCTGACGTTGGCACGGTGGTCGGTATGGTCGGTGGCGCAGTAGTCGGAGCGGCGGTAGGCAGCGCGGCTGACAAGGCCGCAATACAGCAACGGCAAGGCTATTATGCTCCAGAGACGGCACAACAGAAAGACCAGTGTGGTGCAGGTTGCGCAATTTCTGATGGCCAGTCTCCGTGTGTGACTGGTCAAGGGGCGCAGTCTGTGATGCAGCTTCCAGCCGACAGCCTGAAAGGATATTCCGATGAATTGAGTGGGTTTGACGCCTCCAACTCTGGCGATGACCGCCTCTACGATTTTCAGCAGAACGATAGTGCGGGCGATTACGGTGAGGTGCACCATGATACGGTGAAGCCCGTGGAGCCGGCTGAGACATGGAAGGCTGCCGATACTGGCAGTATGCCGAACTTAGAGATTCGTAACGTGCACTTTGTGGATGACAGTGGGGATGGCTTTCTGTCCCGAGGTGAAGGCGGAAAGGTCATCTTCGAGGTGATGAACCGTGGCGCACATCCCCTCAGCAACGTCGTCCCATCGGTGGCTTTGGTGGACGGAAACCGCCATATAGCGGTCAGTCCGAGTGTTGAGGTGGAGCGTATAGCCCCAGGACAGGGCATCCGTTACACTGCAATGGTGCAGGCGGACAACCGGCTTCGAGACGGTAGAGCCTGCTTTGCGCTGACGGTCTTGCAGGACAACAAGAGTATCTGCAGAGTAGTGGAGCTGAATGTCTTGACCCGAAAATAGGGTGGGAGAGAATCTATTTCGTCACTCCGGCATAATAAAACGAGCGGTAATGCGTTTGAAAGGATAATGGTTGATACCGGTTTGAAGTGGATGTTTGCCAAGCAACGGGCTTTATATTTATAGTACGTGCGTACATTAAAAAATATAGCACTGCGGTAATTCCACTACTTCGACTTGCGTATGTGCAGTCAGCATGACCCGTAAAAGAGCTTTGTTGACACGCACGAATCGCCTATCAAGGTGTCTTTTCCATGCAGTAGGCATGATGGAGGGGAGAGAGCGTGACGACCATTGAGGGTAATATTTACCCTTTGAGCGCATTTTGGGGAAGACGATCAGATGGCTGCGATGAAAACTCGTGTTGGATATGGGATAAGGACACGCAGTTTGTCACGGAAAATTAACCGTTAAAAGTTGTCAATCAGTTGCCAGTTCTCCATTATATTGCTAACTTTGCGGAACAAAGTGGGAGTGTAGTCCATGCTCTCTTGTGAGCGGCCAGACGAGCTTTTCGCTTGAAATGAAGTAGAGATAAATTCAAAATTCATTAATAACTAAAATTTATTTTCATCAAAATTATGGCAACACAACAAAAAGCTGCAGCCCCCAAGAAGAAATCTGAGGGCTTTCAGGGAGTAAGGGGCGCATTCTGGATCATCGTGGTCTGCGCTATTATTGCATTCACGCTGTTCTTCACCTGGTTCGGCAATGGAATGCACTTCGAGGGCGGTACTACCACTGGCAACCCACTCGACGTTTGGGGTACTATCTACAAAGGTGGTATCGTCGTGCCTATCATCCAGTCTCTCTTGCTCACTGTGCTCGCAATGGGTATTGAGCGTCAGCTCGCTTTGAAGACTGCTTTCGGCAAAGGTGCCCTTCCTAAGTTCGTCCAGAACATCAAGGCTGCCCTCGCTACTGGCGACATGGCCAAGGCTCAGAAGCTCTGCGACCAGCAGCGTGGTAGCGTAGCCAATGTGGTTAGCGCTTCTCTCGCCGCCTACAAGGACATGGAGTCGGGTGCCAACGCTTCTCTGAAGAAGGCACAGAAGGTCGCCAAGATTCAGCAGGCTCACGAGGAGGCTACTCAGCTTGAGATGCCTACCCTGACGATGAACCTCCCGATCATCGCCACGATCGTTACTCTGGGTACGTTGACCGGACTGTTCGGTACTGTGACCGGTATGATCAAGTCATTCTCTGCAATGGGTGCAGGTGGCGGCGCAGACTCTGCTGCTCTGTCAGTCGGTATTTCTGAGGCACTTATCAACACCGCGTTCGGTATCGGAACGTCTTGGTTCGCAGTGGTTTTCTACAACTACTTCACGAACAAGGTGGACAAGTTGACTTACGCCCTCGACGAGGTTGGTTATTCTATCGCTCAGACATACGAAGCAAACCACACGGAAGAGGCTTAATTTTTGCTGACCCTTTAAAATTTTTATCGCTATGGGTAAAGTAAAAATTAAGAAAGAGGATGTCTGGATCGACATGACTCCGATGTCGGATGTCATGACGTTGCTGCTCACTTTCTTCATGCTCACCTCCACATTCGTGAAGCCTGAGCCGGTGAAGGTGAACGTGCCGAAGTCCGTGTCGCAGATAGATGTCCCTGCCAACGACGTAATGACGATCCTCGTCAACCCGGTATTGGGTGCGGACAACAAGCCCACGGGCGAGGGTCAGGTGTTCTTGCGCATCGACAACACAAAGGTTCTCGGTGGCATGGCACAGGATGTGGGGCTCAACCTCACGCCGAAGCTCATGGAAACCTTCAAGGCCGAGACCACGTTTGGTGCGCCTCTCGACAAGTTGCCCGGATATCTGGCGATGTCACCGGGGCAGCGTTCGAAGATGCTTCCTAAGTTGGGCATTCCCCTCGACAGTATCAATGGTGGACAAAGCGAGTTCCAGCAGTGGGTCTATGCTTATGAAAACCAGATGGGTACGGTGGACAATGTGAAGATTGCCATCAAGTCTGACTCGCGCACACCGTACAAGGTGGTTCGCAAGGTGATGGATGAGCTTCAGGCATTGGGTGTCTCCGACTATTATTTGATAACTGAGTTGAAGAATAAGCAGGAGGATTAATAAATGGCAAAGAAAAAAGAAAGCAAACAGAAGAAGATCAATGTCCGCGTCGACTTTACGCCGATGGTGGATATGCTCATGCTGTTGATCACCTTCTTCATGCTCTGTACCACACTGAGCAAGCCGTCCTCCATGCAGATTTCCATGCCTGCTGACGAGAAGAATCAGAACGAGAAGGACCAGAAGGAGGCCAAGCAGAGTGCCACTATCACGCTCTATCTGGCTGCCGACAACAAGATTTATCATGGCGAAGGTATCCCCAAGTACAGCGATCCCAACTGGATCAAGGAAACAGATTGGAGCGATACAGGACTTCGTGATGTTCTCCGCAATCACATTACGGAGGAGAAAGTGAAGCCAGTCGTCGAGATGGAGCTTGCTGTGAAGGCACTTCTCGCAGAGCAGAAAGCCAATCCCAAGAAGATAACTGACGCTGTTTTCAAAGAGCGCTTGGGTGAGATTAAGAGCGGTAACCTTGGCAACAAGAAGATTACTCCGCTTACGGTCATCATCAAGCCGACCGACAACGCCACGTATCGCAATGTGATTGATGCCCTCGATGAGATGCAGATATTGAACATTGGTATTTATGTGATTGACAAGATTAACGATCAGGACCGCCAGTTGTTGGCACTGAAGCACGTTAAGCTTTAATGTCACATAAGTTAATGATTAAAAGATAAGAATACAATGGCAAAGATAGATCTTTACGATCCTAAATGGGTCGACATGGTATTCGCTGGAAAGAACCAGGCTTACGGTGCCTATGTGCTCCGTAAGGGTACTTCGAAGCGAAATATCACAGCCTTGCTCATTCTGATTATCGCTGCAATCATCATCGGTGGCGCGCTCGGATATATCGTTTGGAAGAACAAGCGGGATGCCGAGTTGCTCGCAGAATATAATCAGAAAATGGAGTTAAAAGCACTCCAGGACGCACAGAAAGAAGCTGAAAAGCAGAAGGACAAGCCGAAGCCGAAGCCCAAAATCGAGCCCGAGAAAGTCGTGCCCGAGGTGAAATCGACCAAGGTCAACACCGTTCCTGTCATCAAAGAGGATGACAAGGTGGATGAGTCAAAGATGATGCAGACCATGGAGAAGCTCGTTGATGACAAGCGTTCTTCAGGTGTTGAGGAGGTAAAGGGTACCGACAATGCTACTGCTGTTGCCGCAGCCCCGACCGTTGCCACGCCACAAGAGGTCGCTCCGCCACCACCACCAGTGAAGAAGGAAGAGCCGAAGCCCGAGGTGAAGGAGGTTGAAAACAAGATTTTCACCGTCGCCGAGCAGATGCCTTCGTTCAAGGGCAATGTCAACGCATGGTTGTCCAGCCACCTGCAGTATCCTGCCGTGGCCGCGGAGAACAACATCCAGGGCCGTGTGATTGTACGGTTCGTCGTTGGCAAGGATGGTAGAGTGAGCCAGGCACAAGTTGTACGTGGCGTAGATCCCTCGCTTGACCGTGAGGCTTTGCGTGTCGTCAACTCCATGCCGAAATGGAATCCGGGTATGAACAACGGTCAGCCCGCCAACGTATGGTTCACGTTGCCGATCAACTTCAAGCTTCAGTAATTCAGATTCTGAACGTTTACGATTCTTTATGAATAAGAACTCATTCTACATTACTATTGTAGGATTGCTCATTGCCGCCTCGGCCGTTCTTTCTTGCTCCAACAAGAAGGGCGACCGAGGTGGTCGTACTGACACTCCTACGTCCGGCACCATAACCTTCTATGCTGATGAGAGCTTCAGTCCCATCATCGAGGAGGAAAGAAAACAGTTTGAATATACCTACCCCAAGGCACACTTGAAGGCAGTATATACGGACCAAAATACGGGTATGAATCAGCTGATGGCACTCAAAACGTGTCTGCTTATCACCTCACGCGACTTGACAAAAGGTGAGCGTGCGATGATAATGACCAAGCAAAACAAGGCGGTTTCGTTCCCTATCGGCTATGATGGTGTAGCCCTTATCGTCAATAGAAACAACTCAGACACTTTGATTACGGAAGCTGCTGCCCGCAAAATCTTCAGCGGCGAGGTGACTAAGTGGAACCAAATATATAAGAATTCCTCTTTGGGTGACATACAAGTGGTCTTTGACAACCGTGCATCTGCTACCCTGTTTTGGGTTGAGGACTCCTTGTTAGGAGGTAAGCACATTACCCAAAAGAACATCGTTGCGGCCAAGTCGAGCCGTGGCGTGATTGACTATGTGAAGAAAACCCCCAACGCTATAGGAGTGGTAGGGTCCAATTGGGTATGTGACACGCGCGATACCACCAACCTTACTTTCTTGAAAGATGTCACAGTGATGTCCGTCACCACAGAAGACGAGGCGACACCTAACAACACGTTCAAGCCCTATCAGTATTATTTGCTCAATGGCAACTACCCCTTTAGTAGAACTATTTACTGCTTAGTGGTTGATCCTATCCGGGCTTTGCCGTGGAGTTTTGCTAATTATATCAGCGGTCCGATTGGGCAGTTGATTATCTTGAAGTCGGGCATCTTGCCCTATCGTGGCGACATACAGGTGCGCGAGGTCAACATCAAGCAATAGTTTATGTTCCGCCCCGTGCCAAGGAGGTGTTCCTTACCTGCGCATGGAGCGTTTGAGATAATGGAGAAATAACACAGAAGAAATCCTATAAGATTATGAATATTAAGAAATATCTTTTAGCTGGCGTGCTGACACTCACTCTGTCAGCCCCCCTTTCCGCACAGGAAGTGAGTTATCAGACGGCGCTCAAGCCCATAGCTGAGGCGCTGAAGGCCGATCCCACCAACCCCAAGGCAGCCAAAGATTTGGTGAAGGAGTATCTGAAGACCTATAAGAAGGACGTAGATGCCATTGTCGGACTTGGCTCAACCTATCTTCAGGTACACAATTTTGAGAAGGCAGAGGAGATGGCCAACCTTGTCTTGACCAATAAAAAGATGAACCAGAGCAACGCTTATGTGCTTCTGGGCGACATCGCTGCACTTCAAGACAGTGTCGGCAATGCCGGTGCTGCTGCCACTCAGTATCAGACGGCCATCAGCATCGATCCACAAAATGTCCTCGCCTACGAGCGTTTTGCCCGCGTTTACCGTCATGTCAGCCCCGAGACGGCAGTCAAGAAGTTGGAGGAACTGCGTCAAGTGAAGCCCGATTACCCCGTAGAGGTGAAGGCTGCTGAGATTTTGTTGTCCGACCAGAAGTATGCCGAGGCAGCCAAATGGTTTGCAAAGGCGCCCAAGACGCAGCTCGATGAGACCGCTTACTATCACTATATCGTCGCTGAGTTCTACTCTGGCAATTCCAGCAAAGCCCTTGAAGTGTCACGAGAGGGACTTCAGAAATATCCCGGCAGCGAGTATTTGAGCCGCCTTGCTGTTATGGCTGCAGTAGATCAGGGTCAATTCCCCGAGGCTTTGACCTACAGCGAGAACGTGATGCGTGGCAAGGAAAAGAAGAATTACAACGATTACTTCTACTATGGTCAGGCCTTAGCAGGCAACAAGAAGTATCAGGAAGCCATCAATGCCTACAATAAGTGTCTCGAACTGAAACCCGGAGAGACCACTCCGCTGAGCAAACTCTCTGCTGCTTATGCTGGTTTGGGCGATGGCGACAAGGCTTTGGACTATCAGCGCAAGTATTTGGAGACGGGCAGTAACGTCACCTCCACCGACTGGGCCGACTTTGCCAACATCTATGTCAAGATGGGCGACAAGACTGACAGCCTTGACCATGCCAAAGCCGTAGGCTATTACACCCAGGCCATGGATGTGTATGAGCGCATGACCGAGAAGTTCCCCACCTTGAAGGACTGGTGCTGGGTGGCCGAGGCTTCCGTAGCTCTTGGCAAATTGAAGGACTTGGACAAGGTGCGCGACCTCTATGCCAAGGTGGTTGAGTATGAAGAGGCCAAGGGTAATGTCTCCGATGCTGCCACCAAGAACTACCTGACGGCTGCCTATTACTTCCTCGGCTACTACTATGCCGGCAAGAAAGATGCCGCCACATCGAAGAGCTATTTTGAGAAACTGCTCAAAATAGACCCTGACAATGCCGAGGCCAAGAAGGCCCTTGGGGTAGAGTAAGCCAGATAACCCTCCGCATTTGTACGACATTGCATATTGAAGGTGCGTCTTCTCTGAAGTGGAAGACGCGCCTTTATTCTATATTTCAATTCACCGACCAACGCTGTTTGCGCATATCAGCCCCCAAACGCTTATTAGAACAAAATCTACAAGATAGAAAAATGTTCTATCTTTCAGCTACTTGTCACTACCTATTTCGGCATATTGCTGCCGTAAGTGTTTCGCCAT
>DLLX01000070.1:7829-10479 GCA_002479145.1 Prevotella sp. UBA7551
AATGACCGATTTGGGTTAAACAGCAATCTTGGGTGAGCTTTACTGACCGATTGGGATTAAATAGTATTGTAAAGATTTTCTTGATACAAATCAATTACAAACCTTATATTTTGCACAAAACAGTCATTTATGGTTTCAAGGAAGGCAAAATATAGGCTTAAAACATCTATATTTCATATTTTATACTTATCTTTGCACACAGGATGAAGGCTCGTTTGATTTTTAATGCAGCACAAAGTTAAGCGAATCTTCTGACCAGACCATGTCCTGAGTGACTTTTTTGTTGCGTGGATATTAATAATGAAGCAATCAATTGTGCTGCAACCTGTTTAATCATCATACAACAACCAAACGCTTATGACCCACCGAATCTCAACCACCATCCTTCTCTTGGCATCACTTCTCTTCAGTGTCAGCCTGTCGGCCAAGCAACGCACCTTTGCCGAGGCGCGTATCATTGCCGAGCGTCAGGCCACAACGTTGGGCGTTGCTCTCACCTCCACCGCTGTTGAAACAGCCCGGCGGCTCAATGCCTCTGCCCAGCATGGCGGCCAGCCAGCCTATTATGTGTTCCCTTATGGTGAAAACAAAGGCTTCGTTATTGTCTCCGGCGATGACCTCATGCCCGACATCGTTGCCTATTCTTCTCAAGGAAGCTACGACCCCACGTGCCTTCCCGACGGCTACAAGGACTTTCTCGCACAGTATGCCCAGATGATCGAGGCGTTGCAGCAGGGCGATCCCGTTGTCACCCAGCTCGTAACCGAGTCTCGTGCCCAGCGTGCCGCAAAGGCTTTGCGTGCCAAAGTCTCCCCTTTGTTGGGTGGAAGAAAATGGAATCAGTATGCCCCATTCAACGACCAGTGCCCCATGGACGGCTCCCAACGCTCGCTCACGGGATGTGTGGCCACTGCTTTGGCGCAAGTTTTCGCCTATTGGCGTCATCCCACATCATTGAAAGTGGACATCCCGGCCTACACGACCAACACCAAAGGCATCAGCGTTCCCGCCATCAGCGCGGGCGAACCCTATGACTGGGACAACATGCTCGACGAGTATGTGAGCGGACAATACAACCAGACTCAAGCCGATGCAGTGGCCCAACTCATGCTCCACTGCGGCGCGGCTCTCCAGATGGACTATACCAGCAGCTCGTCGGGAACCTCCATCTACACCTCCCGGCTCGCCAAGTATTTTGGTTACGACAGCCAGACCATGCAGGAAGTGCGCCGTGCTGATTACACCCTGTCCGACTGGATGGACCTCCTCGATGCGGAATTGTCTGCCAAGCGGCCTATTCTCTACCGCGGACAAAGCTCCACCACCGGCCATCAGTTCGTTTGCGACGGTGCTGACGGCGACGGCCTCTACCACATCAACTGGGGCTGGGGCGGTCATAACGACGGCTATTACGACATCACGCTGCTCAACCCAGGAACGGGAGGAGCAGGCTCAGGCACTGGTACAGACGGCTATTCACAGGAGTGCGCGGCCGTCATCGGCATTCAACCGGGCAGTGGCGACGCTCCCGTTGACCGGTGGGTGCTGGTCAGCGCCACGACCAATGCCGCCGAAGGGCTGTACGAGACTGAGAAAGCGGAGATGTACAACTATCACGTCAAGGTGCCCAAGACCACGGATGGCGAGGCCATCTTCACCTATGGTATCCAGAATAACGGCGAGACGGCTTCGCTGGAATATGCACTGAGCATCACGAGCTTCCCCAACAGGGAGACCAACTATCAGTTGCAGACCGCCACTTTCCCCGGCAATGGTGCCGTTACCTATGTTTCCATCAGTGCCGTTCCAGCCGATTTCGGAGGCGACCGCACCATTTCTTGTATCTTTGGTGCTTACCCTGAGGGCACTTACGAGTATCTGCCTACCACGATGGACGAGTGGAAAATGTTCATCGTCGATCCTGACAAGGCGGGCTACAGTTTCCGCATGGGACCCGAAGAGCAGGTGCTCTATGTGGCCGGCGACACGCCTTCCGCCATCGAGGAGGTCGGCACGGCATCGGTTTGTCCTGCCTATGGCGGCGTGGGCGAGCTGGTCTTGGTCGGCAACAGCACCGACAATGTGCCTGTCTATGGTGTGGATGGCCGCAAGGTTGTCGATGTGCCCGTCGCCGCAGGCAGCGAGGTTCGTGTGCCGCTCAAGGCGGGCGTATATGTCGTGAGTGGACGTAAGGTGCTGGTGAAGTAAGCCTATCCTTGCGTGGCGCAGGCACAAAACCTCGCCACGACTGTATATTTCTGTGTCCCGACCAAGGGTATTCGCTTCGGCATCGCCCTTGTTCGGGACATTTTTCTTGTTTTTCCCCGTACCATTCCCATTGGGATGAGCTGTGCGTAGGGGTACATTCATCTGTCCATACCGATACATCCAAAAGAATTTTTAAATTAAAAATACTAAGTTTTTAATTTAAAAATTGGAGAAAAATAAATTAAAAATCCACGCCTTTTAGCCTCTACGACAAAGCCTTATTGATCATACTATCTTGCGCTATAAATGCCCTAATCAAGGCGTCCTTCCCCAAAAGACAGTATTTCTATTTTAACCCAAATCGGTCATTAGATCGAAATCGACAAAAAACGGGACGTTTTCCATCTTTTCGCCCCTTGTCACTGTTTCTTTCGGCATCTTG
>DLLX01000051.1:0-27011 GCA_002479145.1 Prevotella sp. UBA7551
TCAACCTTATTTTCGTACATTTGCATCATTTGAAAAAGAGGCGGGGAACAAGGAAAAACAACCGTTTTCCACCCTGAAACGACATTATATAAGGTATAGGCTGACTATGGCAACGAACGAAAAGGGGCTTACTCCCATGATGCNNTCCTCACTCGCTGACGCTCTGACCTCGAAAAGAACCTCAGAATCTGACAAAGCTGATTGATAGAACCCACCTATAAATCAACACACACTATGTCAACAACCAAAGATAAGGGCTTGACGCCCATGATGCGGCAGTTCTTCTCCATGAAGCAAAAACACCCCGAGGCACTGCTGCTCTTCCGCTGCGGCGACTTCTACGAGACCTATTGCGATGACGCTGTGGAGGCCTCGCGCATTCTCGGCATCACGCTGACGCGACGAAACAATGGAGCTTCCTCCGGCGCGGAGATGGCCGGATTTCCCCACCATGCCCTCGACACCTACCTGCCCAAGCTCATCCGGGCCGGAAAACGGGTGGCCATCTGCGACCAACTGGAAGACCCGAAGAAAAAACGCGCTGCCATCAAGGGCAAGAAGGGACTTTCGGAGATGGACAAGATGGTCAAGCGCGGCATCACGGAGCTGGTCACACCGGGCGTGGCGATGGGCGACAACGTGCTGAACTACAAGGAGAACAACTTCTTGGCGGCCATACACTTCGGCAAGGGGGCTTGTGGGGTGAGCCTGCTCGACATCTCCACCGGCGAGTTTCTCACCGGAGAGGGCAACTACGACTACGTGGAAAAGCTCTTGGGCAACTTCCAACCCAAGGAAGTGCTCTACGACAGGACACGCAAACGGGACTTTGAGGAGCGGTTTGGCACCAAGCTCGTCACCTTTGAGCTGGACGATTGGGTGTTCACAGAGCAGAACGCGCGACAGAAACTCCTCAAGCACTTCAATACCAAAAACCTCAAAGGGTTTGGCGTGGACCACCTCCACAACGGCATTATCGCCGCGGGAGCCATCATGCAGTACCTCGAGCTGACGCAACACACGCACATCTCCCACATCACCTCGCTGCGGCGCATCGAGGAAGAGCGCTATGTGAGGCTCGACCGCTTCACCATCCGCTCACTGGAACTGCTCGAGCCGATGCAAGACGAGGGGGCGAGCCTGCTCAATGTCATCGACCAGACAGTCACACCCATGGGCGGACGCATGATCAGACGGTGGGTAGTGTTTCCCCTGAGGGACGTGAAGCAAATCAACGAGCGGCTGGACGGCGTGGAATATTTCTACCGCGACACCACTTTCCGCGACACCGTCGACGAGGAACTGCACCGCATCGGCGACCTGGAGCGCATCATCTCCAAGGCTGCCGTGGGACGCATATCGCCCCGGGAGGTCAATCAGCTGCGCCAGGCACTGGCCGCCATCGTCCCCATCAAGATGGCCTGCCTTGCCGCCGACAACGAGGCGATGCGGCGAGTGGGCGAGCGGCTGAACCTCTGCGAGTCGCTCCGGGCGCGGATAGAGAAGGAAATCCAGCCCGACCCTCCCCTGCAGGTCAATAAAGGCGGCGTGATCGCGCCCGGATTCAGCCCCGAGCTGGACGAGTTGCGCTCCATACGCGACAACGGCAAGGAGTATCTGCTCCAGATTCAGCAGCGGGAGATGGAGAAGACGGGCATCAGCTCGCTGAAGATTGGGTTCAACAACGTCTTCGGCTACTACCTGGAGGTGCGCAACACCTTCAAGGACAAGGTGCCCGCAGAGTGGATACGCAAGCAGACACTGGCACAGGCGGAACGCTACATCACCGAGGAGCTGAAGGAATATGAGGAGAAAATCCTGGGCGCGGACGAGAAAATCATTACCTTGGAGACCACCCTCTTCATGCAGTTGGTGAAGGACATGCAGGAGTTCATACCGCAAATCCAGATCAATGCCAACGTGATTGCCCACCTCGACTGCCTGCTGTCGTTCGCCAAGGTATCAGAGCAGCAGGGCTATGTGCGCCCCGTGGTCGACGACAGCGACGTGCTCGACATCAAGCAAGGGCGTCATGCCGTTATCGAGACACAGCTTCCCATCGGGGAAAAGTATGTCCCCAACGACGTTTACCTCGACACAGAGAAGCAGCAGATCGTCATGATTACCGGTCCAAACATGGCAGGAAAGTCAGCATTGCTCCGCCAGACGGCACTCATTGTGATTCTGGCGCAGATGGGATGTTTCGTCCCTGCCGAGAGTGCCCGTGTGGGATTGGTGGACAAAGTGTTCACCCGCGTGGGGGCAAGCGACAGCCTCTCCACGGGAGAATCCACCTTTATGGTTGAGATGACGGAGGCGGCCAACATCCTTAACAACGTCACGCCACGCTCGCTCGTACTCTTCGACGAGCTGGGACGCGGCACTTCCACCTACGACGGCATCTCCATCGCCTGGGCTATCGTGGAGTATCTCCATGAACATAAGCGCGCAAGGGCGCGTACACTGTTCGCCACCCACTACCATGAGCTGAACGAAATGGAGAAGCTCTTCGCAAGAATCAAGAACTACAACGTGAGCGTCAAGGAGATGGACGGCAAAGTCATCTTCCTTCGCAAGCTGGAGCGCGGTGGCAGCGAGCATTCCTTTGGCATTCATGTGGCCGAGATAGCCGGCATGCCGCCCTCCATCATCAGGCGCGCCACAGCCATCCTGAAGCAGCTCGAGGCGGACAACGCCCAGGTGGGAGGGGCAGGAAAGCCCAACATGGAGCACATAGCGACGGAGAATGGTGGCATGCAACTGTCGTTCTTCCAACTCGAGGATCCCGTGTTGTCACAGATCAGAGACGAGATTCTGCACCTCGACATCGACCGCCTCACGCCGATGGACGCACTCAACAAGCTCAATGACATCAAAAGAATACTCAACGGGAAATAGCCGCCGGCAGCAAATAAAACATAATAATGATTTGGAACACATGGCTATGCAGTCAAAATTGCGTAACTTTGCACCTCAAAAATAGGGTTGTGTTCATATCATCAATTTCAAAAACAAGAAAAAATGTCATATCTCTTTTCTTCAGAGTCAGTCTCTGAGGGCCACCCCGATAAAGTAGCAGACCAGATCAGCGACGCTTTGCTCGACCAGTTCTTGGCCTATGACGAGAAGGCCCACTGCGCCATAGAGACCTTCAACACGACGGGTCAGGTGATCATCATGGGCGAAGTCAGCTCCACAGAGTATGTCGACCTGCAAACCGTAGCACGCAACACCATCGACCGCATCGGCTACAACAAGGCCGAATATCAGTTTGACTCAAAATCCTGCGGCATCCTCACCGCCATCCATGAGCAGAGCGAGGACATAGACCGCGGGGTGAGCCGCAAGAACGAGGAGGCACAAGGAGCCGGCGACCAGGGCATGATGTTTGGTTATGCCTGCAACGAGACGGAAAACTACATACCCGTTACGCTCGACCTGGCCCACCTCATCATGCGGACCCTTGCCGACATCAGGAAGGAAGGCAAGCAGATGACCTACCTCCGCCCCGACGCCAAGAGCCAGGTGACGGTGGAATACAGCGACGACGGCGTGCCTCAGCGCATCACCACCATTGTCGTTTCCACCCAGCACGACCCCTTCATGGCCGACGACGAGGCCATGTTGGCACAGATTAAGAAGGATGTCCTGCAGATTCTCATGCCCAGAGTGAAACAGCAGATTCACTCCGAGGCCGTCCTCGCCCTCTTCAACGACGACATAACCTATCTGGTCAACCCCACGGGCAAGTTTGTCATCGGCGGACCTCACGGCGACACGGGTCTCACGGGGCGCAAAATCATCGTCGACACCTACGGCGGACGGGGCGCACATGGCGGCGGGGCATTCTCGGGGAAAGACTCTTCCAAGGTGGATCGCTCGGCAGCCTACATGGCACGCTACATCGCCAAGAACATGGTGGCGGCCAAAGTGGCCGATGAGGTGCTCGTGCAACTGGCCTATGCCATCGGAAAGGCAGAGCCGGTGAGCGTCTATGTCAACACCTATGGGCGCAAGCACGTGGCGATGAGCGATGGCGAGATAGCCAAAACGGTGGAGCGTCTCTTCGATTTGAGACCCAAAGCCATAGAGCGTCAGCTCAAGCTACGGCAGCCCATGTACCTTGAGACTGCGGCCTACGGCCACATGGGGCGCAAGAACGAGGTGAAGAGAAAGACCTTCACCAGCCGCTACCATGACACGAAGACCATCGACGTGGAGCTGTTCACCTGGGAGAAGCTGGACTTGATAGAGAAACTCAAAGAAGCTTTCGGAAGCTAAAAGATGCCAATACTGCTGAAGGACACACTGGCCACACCATCCCACACGGCACCGGAACAGGTGCCGGGGTCTAATTTCACGACCATAGACGGGGAGACGCGCAACACGGTGGGGATGACTCCCTACCGCGTTTTGCAGAAGTTGGGTCCCGAGGCAAGTGAGGATCAGAAGGACTCGGCTATCCAAGCCAATTTCAAGCCCGGCGCAATACCCTACAATACGCGCACGGACACCATGACGACCTTTGGCTTCAAGCTGAAGAAGGTGAAGCCTTTCGAGAAGACACAGTTCATGGACACGACCTACTTCCACGGCGGAAAATACTTCCACCCCGAACGGGGAGTGCCCACAGTGGGCGTGGCTGGCGACCCTGCCCCCTACCTCTTGCGCAACGACAACACCATCACCTCACTGCTATTGGGCTGCTTTCTGCTGTCCATGGTCTCGCTGTCCTTCTCCAAGGAGCTCTTCTTCCAGCAGCTGAAAAACTTCTTCTTTGTTCCGCGCAGTGTGGCCGAGATGACCGAAACGGCACTGGAGCGCCGCTTCCAGTGGTTTTTCATCCTGCAGACGGCCATGCTCTTAGGCATCATCTATTATGTCTATCAGGCCCTCTTCCTCCAGACCCACTTCAACATAGAGTCGCAACTGGCACTGATCGGGATTTTCTCGGCCTGCTTCACGCTCTATCTTGGGGCGAAATACTGGATATATAAATTTGTCAATTGGGTATTCTTTCATAGTCAAAAAAATGAACAATGGAACCGCTCCTGGCGGTTGCTCACTGCATCGGAGGGGATGATGCTTTTCCCTGCGGTACTACTTGTCGTCTACTTCGACCTTCCTTTGCCATCCGCCTTCGTGTACACTATTTTCATTATCATCTTGACGAAGATACTCATCTTTTACAAGAGCTTCACCATCTTTTTCAGCCAATCAACCATCCATCTGCAAATTATTTTGTACTTTTGTGCGCTCGAATTGATGCCAGCTGTGGCATCGTGGGGCATTCTGGAAATGATCGCAAGCTATTTGAATGTAAATTTTTAAGACAACGATGATTAAAAAGATTTTGATATCCCAACCACAGCCCAATGCCAAGTCACCTTATTTCGACATTGAGAAAGCACAAGGGGTAGAAATGGTGTTCAGACCATTCTTCAAAGTGGAAGGAATCACGGCCAAAGAATTCCGCCAACAGAAAATCAACATCCTGGACTACTCGGCTGTCGTGTTCACATCGCGCCACGCTGTCGACAACTACTTCAAGCTGGCCAAGGAGATGCGCATCACCATTCCTGAGGACATGAAGTACTTCTGTGTCATCGAAGCCATCGCTCTTTATATTCAAAAGTACGTTCAATACCGCAAACGCAAGGTGTTTTTCGGCAAGACCGGAAAGATTGCCGACCTCATTCCGACCATGGTAAAGCACAAGGTGGAGAACTATCTCGTGCCGCAAAGCTCGGTACACAACGACACGCTCGCCCATTTGCTGGACGAGAAGGGACTCAAGCACCACGAGTGCGTGATGTACAGAACGGTGAACAACGAGCTGACGGAGGAGGAGGTGAAGCACTTCGACTACGACATGGTCGTCTTTTTCTCCCCCACTGGCGTGCAGTCATTCACCAGCAGCATGCCCAATTTTGAGCAAGGCGACATCCGCATCGCCGCCTTCGGACCCACGACGGCCAAGTTTATCAAGGATTCCGGACTGCGTCTCGACTTGGAAGCGCCCACCAAGGAATTTCCTTCGATGACGGCGGCAATAGACTGCTACCTGAAGCAGGAGAACAAAGGCCGATAGGCAAGCAAAGAAATGGCAACGGGCAAGCACACGTTCGGCAAGGAAGAGCACATCGTCAGTAAGCGACAGATTGACCGTCTCTTCGATAAAGGGGGCAGCCGCGCGCTGTCGGCCTTTCCGATTCGTGCGGTCTACCGTCTCTATGAGCAGCAGGGGGACGGCCATGTGGGCGTACAGGTGCTCCTGAGCGTACCCAAACGACTGCTGAGGCACGCCGTCGCACGCAACAGAGTGAAGCGACAGCTGCGCGAGGCATACCGTCTGCAAAAGGAAATCGTCGCCGACGCACTGTCTGAGGGCCGCCACTTGGACCTGGCTTTCATCTGGATGAGCAACGAGTTGGTCGATTCCGCCACCATCCACAGCCGCATGGGCAACCTGCTCACCCGCATCGCGGAGCGGCTACAACCTTCAAGGAGTATCTGATGAACTGGCTTCAGAGGTTGCTCCACTCGCTTTCGCACCTGCTGTCGTGGCTGCTCATCCTGCCCATCCGCTTCTATCAGCAGTGCATCTCGCCCTTCACGCCCCCTTCCTGCCGCTTCACGCCGACCTGCTCGGAGTATGCCCGACAAGCCATAGCGAAGCACGGACCCGTCAAGGGGCTTTACCTTGCCGTCAGAAGGCTGCTCAGATGCCACCCATGGGGAGGCTCGGGATACGACCCCGTACCTTGAAAGAGGAAGCTGGGCAAGCGAAGATGCAGGCACAACGCAAATATAATAAGGAGAAAAATCAAAGAACTTTCATATAAAAACATCTCATACGATTTCGATGAAGAATTTTGTTGAAGAGCTGAAATGGCGTGGTATGCTCGCGCAAATCATGCCTGGCACCGAGGAATACCTTCTGGAACACACCGTGTCGGCCTACCTCGGCACCGACCCTACCGCCGACTCGCTCCACATTGGGCACCTGTGTGGCATTATGATGTTGCGCCACTTGCAGCGCTGCGGACACAAACCTTACCTGCTGGTCGGGGGAGCAACGGGCATGATCGGTGACCCTTCAGGAAAGAGTCTGGAGCGCAATCTCCTCGATGCCGACACCCTCTACCACAACCAGGAGGCCATCAAGAAGCAGGTATCCAAGTTCCTCGACTTCGAAGGGACGGCACCCAACAAGGCCGAAATGGTCAACAACTACGACTGGATGAAGGACTTCTCATTCCTTGATTTCGTCCGCGAGGTGGGAAAACACATCACCGTCAACTACATGATGGCCAAGGAGAGCGTGCAGCAGCGGCTCAACGGCACGGCGCGCGACGGCCTTTCCTTCACCGAGTTCACCTATCAGCTCCTCCAGGGCTACGATTTCCTTCACCTCTACCGTGCCCACGGCGTGCGTCTGCAGCTGGGCGGCAACGACCAGTGGGGCAATATGACCACGGGAACGGAGCTGATCCGCCGCACACTGGGCAATGACGTGGAGACCTTCTGCATCACCTGCCCGCTCATTACGAAGTCGGATGGCAAGAAATTCGGCAAAACCGAGAGCGGAAACGTATGGCTTGACCCGAAACGCACGACCCCTTACGCCTTCTATCAGTTCTGGCTCAACGTGGCAGATGACGAGGCTGAGCGGTATATCCGCATCTTCACCGACCTCGACCGGGAGACCATCGAGGGCCTTATCGCCGAGCACAGGCAGGATCCGGGCCGTCGCGCCCTGCAACGCCGCCTCGCCGAGGAGGTGACTGTGATGGTCCACTCTCGCGAATCGCTCGACATGGCCATCGCCGCAAGCAACATCCTCTTTGGAAAGGCCACCCGCGAGACGCTCGAGAAGCTCGACGAGGCCACCCTCAACGACGTATTCAAGGACGTGCCCCACTACACCGTGTCGCGCGACCAACTCGGTCAGCCCGCCGTTGAGGTCTTCTGCCAAGAGGGATGGCAGATATTCCCCAGCAAGAGCGAGATGCGTAAGCTCGTAAAGGGCAACGGTGTGAGCCTGAATAAGGAGAAGCTCACCGCCTTCGACCGCCCTATCACGGCCGAAGACCTCATCGATGGCAAGTATCTTCTCGTGCAACGCGGCAAGAAAAACTACTATCTCGTCACGGTCGGCGAGTAGAAATACAACTGCCTGGAGCAGGAATCCTCCAGCGCAACCACCCCACATCAAGATAAAAGCCATCCGACAGCATACCGCTGCCGGATGGCTTTTATCGTAGTTATGGCCTTGACTGTAAGCCTTTGCCTGCACTCAACCACAGGCAAAGGCTTCATCTCAAGCCGTAATTAGCAGATATGCCATAGTAACTATTGAGGCCAATCACCCCAAGGATTGTCGTTCGACTCCTCCTCAGCATCCTGATGGGGCCGATTGGGAGCTACTTGGAATAGACCAGGTTGGCTCACCTGTGTTTCACCATCTTTTCCTCCTACAGTTAGATTAGAGTTTCCTGCCATGATCACTTCGGTGCACGCCATTACCAAAACAGCTGGCTCGCAATAGACCTTTTTTCCTTTCTTCATTTTACTTTCAGTTTTATTTTACCACAAACTTGTGTCCATTACGAATGTATACGCCCTTTGGCAAATCTTTCACAGCACCGTTCATGCGGACACCCTGCAGGTTATACACGGCCTCTTCGCTTGAAGACGCGCCCATATTGATCTGGCTGATTCCCGTTGCCTCGTTGTCTCCGATAACATGGATGGCCACTCGCCGCGATTCTTCAGTGTTCTTTCCGATAAAGTAGCTGCCATCGGCCTTGTTCTGTATGGTCATATAGAAAAAGAACGGGCAAATATAGCCATCCTTATCATTGTTATATAGCAGTGCATTGTCCGAAGAACGCAGGCAGAAGCCGTACTTTTCTGCGGTATAGGTCTGTTCCAATACACCATAGAAAGTGAATGTTTGCTTCATCGTAGAGCAACCTTCCGTCTTGTTTGTGGGTGTCTTCAGCGTGGTGTTCTCTACGGTTAAAGTTTGCTTTCCTGCTTCCTTAGCCTTGATAATGCAAGGGAAGTAGGCGGGCAGCACATCACCAGCCTTGCAAGTAATAAACTCAATTGTCGTTCCGCCCGTGGTCTGATCCAGCTCTGTGTCCCAAATTTCTGCGAAGTCAAATGTCTTGAGCATCTCATCCGTCAGCGTAATGTCGAACGGCACGCAGAATGAGTTCCAGCCCGTATTCGCATAATCTCGGGTCAGGCTGACGCTCACATTCTTCACTTCATTGGCCACTACGACCTTCTTCAGGCTAAGCCAATCGACGGAAGCTGTGCCTCCTTCAGCTAAGTACACGTTCTTATCTTGGCCGACAAAGATAGCATTCTTTGCCTTGGTGATGCCGTATGTGCCGTCCCCATTGCCCGTAGACATGAAGCCGTCGGCGCAATAAGCCGTCACATCACTGCTGTAAGTACCGCCAGAGATGGCAATGTCAGCCTTCTTACCTTCGGTAGGCTGTGCGTCTATCAGCAAGGCATCGCCCTCGCTGGTAATCTTTCCGCCCTTGATAGTAGCGGTTACAGGGCCATACAGCTTGGTGAAGTTGAGTGCTGCATTCTTCAAATTGCCCGTACCATCGCCCCAAGTTCCTGTATTACCTTTGCCCTTGCTGGTCAATATACCATCATTAACGAACAAGTCACCACGTTTCATGGCCACGGCTCCGGCCTCACCATAGACCGTTCCACCATTGATGGTCAAGGTTCCCGTCTGTGGGTGATAGATGGCATAATCGGCAGTGGAGACCAGCGTGCCACCATTGACCGTAATGGACGTATTGGCTGGCTTATCTTTCCCTGAACCAGCAATGGCATACCAACCCGCATTGATTGTTCCACCATTGATGGTCACCTTGCCCGTGCCCCAAACACCGATGGCAAACTGTCCCTTATTGGCAGCATCATCCATGACGGTTTCGATGCGGCCACTCTCCATTACAAACTCTCCACCGTCCTCGACATAGATGAGAGTTTGGTCATACTTTCCAAAAACATAATTGCTTTCGGAATCGGAGTAGATACGTCCCGTGCTGTTCTCCTTACTATCCTTCAGCGTGAGCTTGCCCTGAATATAAATGTAACCATTCTGGCTGTTGGAGCATCTCACACTGTGGCCATTGAGGTCGAGCGTAATGTCCTGTCCTTTATTGATTTTAAGCGCACCAATAGCGGCCTGGTCTACATCCTGGAGCAACACAACAGGATTGCCCTTAGCTGCGCTCACGGCTTCTGCAAGGCTCGTGTACTTCTCATTGCCCACCTGAGCGTAATAAGTTCTAACGGTGTAATTGCCATCAGCGTCTTTGGTTGCCTCAGAGTTTTCACCAAGCAAATCCGTCACATCACTGCTGTAAGTGCCACCTAAAAGATGGATGGCATCCATTGCGTCTGCCACTTCATTCGTGTTGAGCAGTTCAACAGCAGCCTTCGTGCCGCTCACTTTTGCATCCTTATCTATGGTCAGGGACATATTCTCCGCCACGGGATAGTTAGCATCGCGGTCTATCACCACGCCGCTTCTGCCGACCACTACCCGTGAATCGCCGACCGTACCCGACTTGTTTGCATCTCCGGTAGCGGTTATCACGCCACCCGTCATCTTCATCTGGCCGCTGCGCATCAGCACGCCCACGCCATCGACGGCTTTAATTGTTCCGCCCGTGATGTTGAGCACACCATCCTGCGGATGATACACGCCGCAAGCCATATCGTTCTCTCCTCCTGCGTTGTACGCAGTCAGCGTGCCGCCAGAGATATTGATGGTAGTACCACCCATACCCTTACTGCCATTGCCGGCGATAGCAGCAAGTCCGTGTCCTTCAAGCTCGCCGCCAGAGACGTTGACTGTAGCCCCATTATAACGTGCAAAGACTGGTGTTCCATTCGTCACAATCTTTCCGCCCTTGACATTGGCGGTCGATGCCACGGCAGTAGAAGCGTCGCCTTCTACCCATACCACGACATTAGAAGTGCCCTCTACGGTAGAGTTGTTGGTCAGTGTTCCACTTTCGAGCGTAAACACACCGCCCTTTCGGACATAAACACTATAATTACCTGAAGTGCCTACAAGCTGACCGCCTTCCTGACCAGCTTGGGCAGCGATTCCATCCTTAATCGTCAGATTGCCGTCTTTGTTTACTTCTATATAAGGAATGGTCAAAGTCTTACCATTAAGGTCTAAGGTGACTTGCTTGCTCACAGAGAAAGCGTTGCCCATGCTCACATTTTTCAACAGCTGAACCGTAGCACCTGCGGCTGCCTTATTCACAGCTGTCAAGACGCTCGTATATTTTTCATTGCCCACCTGAGCCACATAACGCGTCACATAATATTTATCATCTTTTTGATAAAAGTCATGGTCAGCGTCCACAAATGCTGACACATCAGAAGAGAAGGTTCCACCTGTGATGGAAATCACGTTGGAAACGTCGTGATTATTCTCATTGATTACTTGCACGGCAGCGTGAGAACCGGTCACGCTGGTGTTAGCGCCAGTGACCTTTATCTTCGTATTGGCCACATCATAATAACCGCAGTCGCGGTCGAACACAATTCCACTCGTGCCCACAACGACTCGCGAATCGCCCACTTTGCCTGTAAGATTGGCATCACCTGTGGCGACAACCTCAATGTTTGTCGTTCCACCCAAGTTGAGTTCACCGCCACGCATCACGACACCTGCGCCGCCAAGAGCCACAATCTTGGTATAGTTGCCAATCGTGAGCTTTCCCTGCTGCGGGTGATACACGCCACAGGCCACATAACCAAGAGTCTGTATACGGCCAATCAGCACGCATGGATTCTTCTTGCTACCCTTAATGTTAATGGTTGTACCGCCCAGTTTCTTATCGGCGGTATATGTTCCATTGCCAGCAACCACTGCGTTGTCCAAGGATTCAAGCACCACTCCGTTGATGCCTCCTTCAATAATGACTTCGGCGCCATTTCCTTGTGGCGAGGCGCAAACCTCCTGTGCTTTGACATAGCCACCATTAATGGTAACCTTTGACGACACGGAAGTTTTTCCCGTTTTGTCACCAAAGGCAAAAAAAGCAGTATTATCCGTGGACTCTACCATGCCACTTGTCATGGTAACTTGTCCACCATCCACTGCTTCTACCCATTCAGTCAACGACAATTTGCCATACTGGGCAGCATCGTAAGAGACGTTATACCCAGCATCTACCGTGACAGCGGGAGTCGTTTTAGTCTGAATGGTAAAAGCTGCTCCAGCACCTACCGTAATGCTTGTTCCGCTTACGGTGTGCCCATCCAGGTTCAGCGTCAGTGTTTTGTTTGTAAATGAAATTGCCCCGAAGTCTTCAATGTCCTTCAGGACCTTAATTGTTTTTCCAGTGGCAGCACCATCAAACGCATCTTTTAGCGTCTGATAATTGGTCGTTCCATCATTCGCAACTTGGGCGTAGGCTACATTTACCCCCCCGATAAGCATAGCAAGACCAGCGTGGCTCGCCATTTCTTAAATTTGCATGTTAGCATAATAGTAAAATTAAATTAAACACTATTGAACTTCTAATAAGTATTTGCGTGCGAATAGGCCACCCATCAAGCCAAGTTATAGCCGGCAACTATGTGGTTTCTTTCCACTCCGTATTGAGCGTTACTCAGTAGCCGCTGCAAAATTACAGAATTATTACAGAAGAAACAAGAAGCAAAAGACTTTTTTTACAATTTTGTTCAAGACAAAGAACGATTGGGAAGCTACTGGTCCACCAGCCGCCCCGCCTGCCGTCGCCTTCCCCCACAGTAGCGAGCAGCACAAAGCAAGGAGACATCCTGGGCAGGAACACACCGACAAGGCGAAATGACCACTATTCGAAACGATGCCACCTCTATAACAACTTGATTATCAAGCTGTTGCAAAACAACCCAAATCACTTTGCAATAAAGCCCCTTTTACAATGCAAAAGAGCCCCTATGGCAACGCGATAGAGCCTATATGACCATGCGATTCAGCCCCTATGGCAAAGCTTGGAAAACTGGCATGCGTTTTGTCCTGATATTTTTTCTTTCGTCCACTGTTTGAATCTGTTGTATGCGCTTGGCAAGACGGCTGACTATCTATCGCGAGAACAACGCCTCAACCCCAATCGGTCATGATACCGAAATGAACCAAAATAAAGAGACATTTACCATTATTCCATTCTTTGCCACTGTTTCTTTCAGCATCTGGCTGCCATAAGTGCCATGCCATAGCCCGTTATGCCTCCAACACTTACAGCAGCCCACCGGCATGAAATCAACAGCAATCTGAGGCGAAAACTAAGGTGCAACGGGGCTGAAAGAGCAAAAAGTCACGACTCTACCCAAAAAACAACCTGTTTTCCTTGGTCGTTCAACAAAAAATTCTTTCTTTTGCAGTCGATTACTAACATTTTGTATTACCTATTATCCTATTCATTCATGAACGGAATACCATCAATTTTCTGGATTGTCCCCGTGGCTTCGATTGTGGCCTTAGGCTTTGCCTGGACATTCTACAAGCAAATGCTGACCACCGAAGAGGGCACACCCCGCATGTGCGAGATTGCTGCCTACGTCCGCAAGGGCGCGATGGCCTACCTGAAGCAGCAGTACAAGGTCGTGCTGATCGCCTTCATCGTGCTTGCCCTGCTCTTTGCCTTCATGGCCTACGGGCTGAAAGTGCAGAACCCCTGGGTGCCATTCGCCTTCCTCACGGGCGGCCTCTTCTCCGGTTTGGCCGGTTTCTTCGGCATGAAGACCGCCACCTACGCTTCCGGACGCACCGCCAACGCTGCCCGCACAGGCCTCAGCCCCGCCCTGAAGGTGGCCTTCCGCAGCGGCGCGGTGATGGGTCTGACGGTCGTCGGACTCGGTCTGCTCGACATTGCGGTATGGTTTCTGGTGCTCAACGCCTTCTACCAAGGCGAGCAGGCAGCCCTGATCACCATCACCACGACGATGCTTACCTTCGGCATGGGGGCATCGACCCAGGCCCTTTTTGCCCGCGTGGGTGGCGGCATCTACACCAAGGCCGCCGACGTGGGTGCCGACCTCGTGGGCAAGGTGGAGGCCAACATTCCCGAAGACGACCCCCGGAATCCTGCGACCATTGCCGATAACGTGGGTGACAACGTGGGCGACGTGGCCGGAATGGGCGCCGACCTCTACGAGAGCTACTGCGGAAGCATCCTCTCCACGGCCGCACTGGGCGCCACGGCCTTCGCCATCAATGGCGACATGCAGCTCCGCGCCGTCATTGCCCCGATGATCATCGCCGCCGTCGGCGTGTTTCTCTCGCTCATCGGCATCTTCCTTGTCAAGACCAAGGAGGGCGCAACGATGAAAGACCTGCTGGGCTCGCTGAGCCTGGGCACCAACACAGCTGCCGTCCTCATCGCCTTCGCCACCTTTGGCATCCTCTATGCGCTGAAGATTGACAACTGGATGGGCGTCTCCTTCTCTGTCATCTGCGGCCTGCTCGCCGGTGTCGTCATCGGTAAGGGCACGGAGTACTACACCTCCTTGAGCTTCAAGCCGACCAAATCCATTGCCGAGGCGGGCGAAACGGGTTCTGCCACCGTCATCATCAAGGGCATCGGCACAGGCATGATCTCCACCTGTCTGCCCGTGATTGTCGTCTCCGTGGCCATCATGCTGAGTTATCTCTGCGCCAACGGCTTCGAGTTGGCACTCACTACCGAGAGCATTTCGCGGGGTCTCTACGGCATAGGCATCGCCGCCGTGGGCATGCTCTCCACACTGGGCATCACGTTGGCCACCGACGCCTACGGCCCTATCGCCGACAATGCCGGCGGCAACGCCGAGATGAGCGGTCTGGGCGATGAGGTGCGCCAGCGCACCGACGAGCTGGACGCGCTCGGCAACACCACCGCCGCCACTGGAAAAGGCTTCGCCATCGGCTCCGCCGCCCTGACCGCCTTGGCCTTGCTGGCCTCCTATGTGGAAGAGGTGAAGATCGCAATGACCCGCGCCATGGAGTCGGGCACACAGTATCTCACTGGAGCGGGCGAGGTATTTGACCCCTCCACGGCCGACATGCTCCAGTTTATGAACTTCTTTCAGGCCAACTTGATGAACCCGCGCGTGCTCGTGGGCGCGTTTATCGGCGTGATGACGGCGTTCCTCTTCAGTGGTCTTACGATGGGCGCAGTAGGCCGCGCAGCCGGGACGATGGTGGAGGAGGTACGCCGCCAGTTCCGCACCATCAAGGGAATACTTGAAGGAAAAGCCACGCCCGACTATGGACGCTGCGTGGAAATCTCCACCCGCAGCGCACAACGCGAGATGATCTTCCCGGCCGTGCTGGCCATCATCATCCCCATCATCGTGGGAGTGGTGCTCGGTGTGGCTGGCGTGCTCGGTCTGCTGGTGGGCGGACTGGCCGGAGGCTTCACCCTGGCTGTCTTCATGGCCAACTCGGGTGGCGCATGGGACAACGCCAAGAAATATGTCGAGGAAGGCAACTTTGGCGGCAAAGGCTCACCGACCCACAAGGCCACCGTCGTGGGCGACACCGTCGGCGACCCGTTCAAGGACACCTCCGGGCCGAGCCTCAACATCCTCATCAAGCTCATGTCGATGGTAAGCATCGTGATGGCAGGACTTACCGTCGCCTGCATCTAAGGCACGGCATCCCCATTACGGCTTAGTGGAGTGTACAGTCTTCAGACCAAGCGTCAGCAACACGGACGTTTGGTCTGAAGACTGTTTGCGCTTTAGCTCCCATAGTGGGCGTTTTCCTGCTGCCAATAGACACCGACAGAAGGACAGAACTGGTCTCCACATGGAGAAAACCACCCCGTTTTTTTGTCCTTTGCCCACTTCTTCGTATCTTTGCAAAAGGAAAGCTGCACTCAACAATATGAGAACGAGCGCTCATTGCCCTCGCTGGCATTTTGTTTTTGCATTGAAATTAAAAACCCAACAACATGAAAGAATTAGCATTGAAGTACGGCTGCAACCCCAACCAGAAGCCTGCCCGCGTATTTATGGAGGAGGGCGAGCTTCCCATCGAGGTGCTCAACGGCCGCCCAGGATACATCAATCTGCTCGACGCACTCAATAGTTGGCAGCTCGTCAAGGAGCTTCGTCAGGCCACGGGACTCCCTGCCGCCGCATCGTTCAAGCACGTCAGCCCCGCAGGGGCGGCCATCGGGTTGCCCTTAGACGACACATTGCGCAAGATTTACTTCGTCGACGACGTGGATTTCGAGCTTACTCCCCTTGCCTCGGCCTATGCCCGTGCCCGTGGTGCTGACCGCATGTGCTCCTATGGCGACTTCTGCGCACTGAGCGACGTGTGCGACGAGGCCACCGCGCGGCTCATCAAGCGCGAGGTGAGCGACGGTGTGATTGCCCCGGGGTACACCCCCGAGGCGCTGGAGATACTCCGTGCGAAGCGCAAGGGCACCTACTGCGTCATCCAGATTGACCCCGCCTACACCCCAGCGCCCATAGAGCGCAAGCAGGTTTTCGGCATCACATTTGAGCAGGCACGCAACGAGGTGCGCCTGGACGACCCCTCACTCTTCGAGGACATTCCCACAAAGAACAAGCACTTCACCCCCGAGGCCAAGCGCGACCTCATCATCGCCCTCATCACGCTGAAGTACACCCAGAGCAACTCCGTGTGCTATGCCAAGGACGGACAGGCCATCGGCATCGGCGCGGGGCAGCAAAGCCGCATCCACTGCACCCGTCTGGCCGGCAACAAAGCCGATGAGTGGTGGCTGCGCCAGAACCCCAAGGTCATGGGGCTGCCTTTCAAGGAGGGCATAAGGCGTGCAGACCGTGACAACTGCATCAACCTCTACATTGGTGACGAGGCCGAGGACATCCTCAGCGACGGCGCTTGGCAGCAGTTCTTCACCCGCCAGCCCGAACCGCTGACCCGCGAAGAGCGCAAGGAGTGGATAGCCAAGAACACGGGGGTGGCCTTAGGCTCGGACGCTTTCTTCCCCTTCGGCGACAACATCGAGCGCGCCCACCGCAGCGGCGTGGAGTATATCGCACAGGCTGGAGGCAGCATTCGCGACGACCATGTGATTGCCACGTGCGACAAATACGGCATCGCCATGGCCTTTACCCATGTGAGGCTTTTCCATCACTAAGCTCCCCGTCCATCCCATCGTATTCATCTGCGCCCCACCAAGGGGCGCAGGAAAACCACCCACAGCATGAAGTCAATCAACGAAGTCATTGAGAACGGCATCGTCTTCCACCCCGCCTCCCAGCCCAAGGAGGGCGACGGCAAGGTGAAGACCAAAGCCAAAAAGAAGAAATACATCACCGGCGCACACGGTTCGGGGTCGGCCAGGCAGAAGGCAAAGTACCGGAAGCAACGGGCTAACCGCCACAAGAAGTAGGCCGGCAGACTTGGTCGGGCTGCCTTGAGCATTCCAGCCAAGGAACAAACTACAATGGTGGAGCCAACGGGCTTCGCCATTTTCTGTCCTTTCCTCACATCCATACACCACATGAACCACCACTTCATCTACTTTTCCACCGCGTTACACAACGCAGGTCATACGTTTTGCACCCTCACAAAAAAGCCAATGGCGGCACTGTCGGCAGCAGCCTTGATGGCCGTGCTGATCCTCACAGGCTGCACGCTCTCCTCCTCCAAAGGGCATCATTCACAGGATGGAGTGACATTCAACGAAGAAAACACTACCGCGCAAGCATGGGACGACGCACCCAAGGAGCAGGCAGCGGAGACCACCGAGGGCACGAACGATGCAGAAGAACTGGAAATTCCCGCCCCACTCACCGACCGCAAGGAGGCCATCCTGCGGCGGACGGGCTACACGGCGTCCTACAACGAGGACTTGCGCATATCCAACTGGGTGGCCTGGCACCTGACCAGTGACCGCATTACGGGTCCGGCGAAACGCAAGGGCATCCCATTCATGGAGGACACCGAGGCACCCGGCGCGCCGGTGGACACCCACGACTACGCCCGTTCGGGCTTCGACAGAGGTCACATGTGCCCGGCGGGCGACAACAAATGGAGTCAGCGCGCCATGGAGGAGAGCTTTCTGATGCCCAACATCTGCCCCCAAGCCCCCAGTCTGAACCGGGGTGACTGGAACGAGATGGAGATACAATGCCGTCAATGGGCGGAGCAGTACGGCGACGTGTACATCGTGGCGGGCCCCATTCTGTACCGCGGCCAGCACAGGCACATTGGGCAGCACCGCGTGACCGTGCCCGAAGCCTTCTTCAAAGTCGTACTCTGCACCCGGGGAGAGCCAAAAGCCATCGGATTCATCTACAAAAACACCGACGGCAACCGCCCCAAGGGCGACTATGTGAACTCCGTGGACGAGGTGGAACGCATCACGGGCATTGACTTCTTCCCCTCACTTCCCGACAAGGTGGAGCGGCGCGTGGAGGCCGAAGCCGACCTCGGGGCATGGATGTGAGACCGGACGGGCTGTAAAATGTCATAGAATCATAACCTCGACTCGTCGCACTAATCCGAATATTTTTCGTACATTTGCACCCCGATGGAAAGATACGTCAAGACCCTTCTCCTTCTCTTGACCATCCTGCTGGGCTGCCCGGACAGCATCTCAGCAAGCAACGGCAACACACAGGAGAAGCTCATACCCGTGGAACGCGTCACGGACAACGGCAAAGCCACGAATGCCGTGATTGTGGATGCGCAGAACTTAGTGCGCATCTGCAGCTCCCGTCCACAGCGGGTGGTCTCACTGAGTATCGGCAAACCTGGAAGGATGTGGGTCCGCAACCCCCATCTGCTCCATGATGACCCACTTCAAAACCACTTGGCAGAATGGGTGACGAAGAGCCATACCTCCCCATTCCTGCCTGCTGTCTCAAGCGATTATTTCGTTTTCGCGCTGAGACGGCTTCGTTGTTAGCATTTTCTGTACCATCCTGTTTCACGATGAGGGAGATGCGGCAAGGCCGCTTCACCCCAGTCTATCACATTATTATTTTAACAGACAATACAGAAAAACTATGGCAAGTCTACACAATATGCTCATGGCCAATACGGCCACGGGCGATGACCGCATTAAGGTCAAGAGCAGTTTGTTTGGTCTTTGCAAGACCGCAGTTTACACACCCACAGGCAGCAAGATGCGCCCCATTGCCTTGGAGTTTCCACAGGAGCGGGCGCAAGAGTTGAACCGCATTTTGAATGCCACCGGCGAGGAGCTGGCCTCCTTGATCCACGAGACGGGGAAACTGGTTGAAAAGTCGCTCGGCAACGTCCGCCTGGAGGCCTTGGTGACAGCAGACAGGCAGTTTGCCGCCGCGCAACTGTTCCGCTACAACGAACTGAGGTTCCAACCCGACGGCTCTGTCCACTACTTTGAGGGAAGGGACGCCGAAACCTTTGCGGAGCTATTCTGACACTAAAAGACTGGCACTGGGCGGGAGAAAGTGCCTGCCCCAGGCCAGCCTCAACCCTTATAAAACAACAAGAATATGACAACTCTGACACTTCTCATCATCTTTGTATTCGTCGCGGGCTATGTACTCATCGCCCTCGAAAGCGCAACGCACATCAACAAGACGGCCATTGCGCTGCTGATGTGTGTGGCTTGCTGGACGCTATACATCATCCATCCCGCAGAATACCTGCCCGGACTCACTGCCGACCTGTTGCCCAGCCGTATCAACAGCGTCATTGAGAACCACCTCGGCAACGTCTCCACGACACTATTTTTCCTTATGGGAGCCATGACTATCGTGGAAGTCGTTGACCAGTACGGTGGATTCAACTTTGTCCGCAACACCCTCCGCACCCGCTCCAAGCGCGGTCTGCTGTGGCGGGTGGTGGCACTGACGTTTGTCCTCTCAGCCATACTCGACAACATGACCACGACGATTGTCATGATTATGGTGCTCCGCAAACTGGTGCGTGAGCACACCGACCGCATCATCTACGCCTCGCTCATCATTCTGGCAGCCAATGCCGGCGGCGCATTCTCGCCAGTAGGCGACGTGACGACCATCATGCTGTGGAACGATGGCAGCATCTCCGCAGCAGGAGTGATCAAGGAGCTGCTCCTGCCTTCGGCCATCTCCATCATCATCCCCACCCTCATCCTTCAGTACAAGCTCCACGGAAAGCTGACCAGTCCGGCCGACACATCGGAGCAAGCCACCGCAAGTGTGCTTTCAAGGTGGCAGCACAAGGTGGTGTTTGTACTCGGCGTGGGCGGTCTTATCTTCGTCCCCGTCTTCCGCTACCTCACCGGTCTGCCTCCCTTTGTGGGCATCCTGCTCGTCCTCTCTGTACTGTGGGTGACCACGGAGCTGTTTCTCCGCTTGTCGAAATGCGCCAAGGCCACGGGCGATATGGGCAAGCGCGTCAGCCAACTCCTAAGCCGCGTGGACATGAGCACCATCCTCTTCTTCCTCGGTATTCTGATGACAGTGGCCTGTTTGCAAGAAGTGGGTGCGCTGGCAGCTGCAGGTAAGGGGCTTGACACGACCTTCCACGGCAACCATTATCTGGTGACCGGACTCATTGGCATCCTCTCCAGCATTGTGGATAACGTACCTCTCGTGGCGGGATGCATCGGAATGTACCCCATGCAGGAGGCCGGCGCATTTGCTCTCGACGGCGTGTTCTGGCAGCTTCTTGCCTACTGTGCGGGCGTGGGCGGATCGATCCTGATTATCGGAAGTGCTGCCGGCGTGGTGGCAATGGGTCTGGAGAAAATCAGCTTTGGATGGTATGCGCGCCACATCTCGTGGGCGGCATTGGTCGGTTACGTCGCCGGCATCGTGTCGTACTATCTCTTGCGGACCTTCATCTTCTGACGCTCATCCCCCCATCGGGCAGGAATTGGCTGTGGTTTTCCGGCAATTCCCCTGCCCGAAGGGGTGCGTTTCCTTAGTTTTGGAAACCCAACCCCATCACATTAAAAAAAGAAAAACAAGGGGAAAAAGTGCAACAGCGTTTTACTTTATCTCCTTCATCCTGCCAAACGCTCATAAGAACTGTTTCCTATACCACAGATTTCGTGACGGATTGGCTACAAAGTGCTCATGAAGCTACAAGTTCTGTGGGTGGGCTGAAACAGAAAACGGCGATGAAAGGAGTTGTCGGAGATAGGGTTGCAGGGCTTTACTCCAGATATGATAGCCCGCTTCGTTGATGTGCAGGCCGTCAACGGTCAGCTCTTTCCGCATGGTGAGCCCGTCCTCGGCAGCAAAAAGCGGGTGTAGATGGATGAAGTCCAGTCCACAAGAGTGGCAATAGTCGGCCAGCAGGCGGTTGATTTCCACAATCTTTTGCTCTTGCTTTTCAAGCTTTTTCCACCTCTTCACCGCCATGTTCACAGGTAGGAGGCTTTGTACGAAAAGGCGAGTCTGGGGAGTTTGCATGCGTATGGAGTCGATCACGCTGCGGCATTTTTCAAATGTTTCCTCCGCGCTCTCCTCGCCGCAGACGTTATTTGTGCCCACCATGAGGAATATAGCCTTAGGGTGATGGGGCGTAATCTGGTGGAGTCGGCGGAGCATTCCCTGGGCATTGTCGCCCATAATGCCATAGTTGACCACACCGCAGACCCCTAATTTCTCGCTCCAGTCGCCGCCAAACTCTGTCAGGCTGTTGCCCAACATGACAATGGTGGTGGTGTCGATGTCGTTGCGGTGCTCAAAGATGCTGACCATGTGTAAGTAGTGTTTGGATGGTTTCCAATCGGTGCGTTGCGCAAGCGTTGGCAAAGGTAAGGCCAAAAAGATGGCGATGGATAGGAAAAGCAGTTTTGTATGCATCATTTTTATTCATCAATGTCAGCCCTTTCTGTGCATGAAGCAAGGAAGAAGTAATGCGGAAAGGGATGCCTTCCTGTACTCCTACCATGACAAATCCCAGTAAAGTCCGCTGAACATAGAGGGACAAAATTACGGATTTTTTTTGGATTGTGGTAATTATCGGCTTGATTTTTGACCTTCAAAAATCATAATGGGGCTGATTTTACATTGGCAACAGTTCTTTGAAGTCAAAAAAAATAGCTAACTTTGCACCCACAAATGCGCTTGTGGCGGAATTGGTAGACGCGCCAGACTTAGGATCTGGTGGTTTAGGCCGTGTAGGTTCGAGTCCTATCAGGCGCACACAGAGAAAATCCTAACTGCTTGAATATAAGCGGTTAGGATTTTTGCTTTTATGAAATTGCCAACATTTTGCCAACATAATTTGCTGCTAATTTGTTTTGGTTGGCAAAAGTTTATATTGTTCACTTTCTTATGAATTCATTGTATTTCGCTTGTTAAAGCTCATTTACGAGGTAGACACATAACATCCTATTGTCAGACAGATTGACTTATATCCTCCATAAATTGACATATACATCATCTATTGAATGCAAAAATCACTATCTGACATAATATTTCAATGCTTTTATTCGTTATTCTAACAGGAAGTCACTACTTTTGTACATTCCAAACAATTAAACGCAAATATGAGTAAAGATATAAACAGACTAAAGGTCGTTCTGGCTGAAAAGAAAAGAACCAACAAATGGCTCGCCGAACAATTGGGTAAAGACCCTGCAACGGTCTCTAAGTGGTGTACCAACACCATACAGCCGAATGTTGAGACATTAGTAGAGATAGCCAAACTTTTGAAGGTCAATATACAGGATTTATTTTGGCCAATAAGCAACAATTAGTCTATCCATATATTATAACAATGAACAAGCAACAACTCGCAAACAAAATATGGGCATCTGCCAATAAGATGCGATCAAAGATAGAGGCAAATGAATACAAGGATTATATTCTTGGATTCATTTTCTATAAATTCCTGTCTGAGCAAGAAATTAGACTCGCAAAAGAATTTGATTTCTCTGATGAAGATTTGCCACAGTTAAAGGAAGATGATGAAGAGACCGTAAACTGGGTACAAAGTAAACTCGGATATTTCATAGCTTATGAAAATCTTTACTCAACATGGATAGATGAAAGTTTTGACTTTCAAATTACAAATGTGCGTGATGCCTTGTCGGCTTTCACACGACTTATCTCGCCTGACTACAAAAAAGTGTTTTCTGGAATATTCGACACTTTGCAGACTGGTTTGAAGAAACTGGGTACTTCAGATGCCGAGCAGACCCGTGCTGTGAATGATCTTCTTGTGCTAATCAAGGATATTCCAATGAATGGCAAGCAGGACTATGATGTTCTTGGCTTTATTTATGAGTATCTTATTAGCCAGTTTGCCGCTAATGCTGGCAAAAAAGCCGGTGAGTTTTATACTCCTCACGAAGTGTCATTGTTGATATCCGAGATTGTAGCTTATCATCTAAAAGACCGCTCACATATTGAAATATACGATCCGACAAGTGGCTCTGGGTCTCTGCTTATAAATATCGGAAAGTCGGTTGCTCGCCATATACAGGAGGACAACTGCATTAAATATTATGCACAGGAACTGAAACAGAACACGTTCAATTTGACAAGAATGAACCTCATAATGCGTGGTATTATCCCTGACAACATTGTTGCACGTAATGGTGACACATTGAAAGACGATTGGCCATACTTTGATGAGAACGATAAGGAGAACACTTATCACCCTCTATATGTTGATGCTGTAGTCAGCAACCCTCCATATTCGCAAAGTTGGACACCTCCACGCAAAGCCAAGAATGGAGATATGGGTGAAGTTGACCCTCGCTTTGACGATTATGGCATAGCCCCGAAAGGAAAGGCCGATTATGCCTTTCTTCTACACGACTTGTATCACCTGAAGCAAGATGGCATTATGGCTATTGTACTTCCTCATGGTGTTCTATTCCGTGGCGATGCTGGCGATGGAACAGAAGAGAACAAGGGCGATGGTTCAGAGGGAAGTATTCGCCGAATGTTAATAGAGAACGACAATATTGAAGCAATCATAGGTCTGCCTGCCGACATCTTCTTTGGTACCGGCATACCTACTATTATCATGGTGTTGCGCAAGTCGCGCCCATCAAGTGATGTGCTTATTATTGATGCCTCAAAAGGATACAAGAAGGAAGGGAAGAAGAACAAGCTTCAGGCTTCAGACATCAAGCGCATCGTTGACACATACATAGGCCGAGAAGATGTGCCTAAATATGCTCGCCTTGTGTCGAAAGACGAGATACGTGCCAATGGCTACAACCTTAATATTCCGAGATACGTCAACTCTTCAGACGATGTTGAGACATGGGATTTGTATTCAACAATGTTTGGCGGTGTGCCTAAAGCTGAACTTTCTGCTATGGATTGTTACTGGAAGGCTTTTGTCGGCCTGAAAGAAGCTCTTTTCAAGTCTACCGACACACCACAGACAGAGTTTTGTGTTGATGATATCCGTGAATCTGTTGAAAGCCATCCTTCTGTGATCGCCTTCAAAAATCTGTATGCCGATAAGTTCGGTGGCTTTGGCAGCATGCTTCATGAGCATCTGCTTGAAAACATGATGTCGTTAAACATTGCCACAGAGGAAGATTCTATCACTTCATACATATTTCAACAATTGGAGCTAATGCCGCTTGTTGACCGTTTTGCGGCTTACCAACTGTTTGCAGATAAGTGGAAGGCAATATCACAGGATTTGGAAATTATCCAGTCGGAAGGTTTTGGGGCTACCCGCATTGTAGACAAAAACATGGTGACAAAGAAAAAGGACGATAAGGAATATGAAGTGCAGGAAGGCTGGATAGGAAGAATTCTGCCTTTCGAACTTGTACAGACTACATTCTTGAAAACGGAATGGCAATCGTTGCGTGATAAGGAAAACAGGCTTGATGTTGTCAGTTCTGAAACTGAGGAGACGATGGGGGAGCTTGCTGATGATGAGCGCGATGGCATAACCAATGACGATGGTGTGCTCGACAAGAAAGCTCTTGACGCAAAACTTGCAGAGGCTTTGGAGGAAGTGGAGACTCCTGAGATTATTGCTCTCAGCGAATATCTGTCGCTTTCAAGGAAAAAGGACAAGTTGGCATTTATTGCCGTACACGATGAGATAGATTGGAATGGTACTTCCACTGGCAAGGATGGAACTTATGGTAAGGCGGCTGTGAACACGCTTATAGCTAACCTTCGCGCCAGCTTCGATTTCCCCACAGACTCATATGAGGCTCGTTTGGTCAAGATTAGTAATCTAACCAATGAAGCCAAGGTCTTGAAAGCAGAGATTAAGCGCGATGCAGCAGAGTTGCATGAGCAGACAAAGACAACAATAGAGAATGACCTCACTGACGATGACATCTTATCGTTGCTATCCATAAAGTGGATTGAGAGTCTTTGTGAGCATTTGGCTACATTGCCTCAGACCATCATCGATGATTTTGTCAACAAGCTTGTTGCATTGCAGAAAAAGTATGCCACCACGCTTGTTTCACTGGAGGATGACATCCACAATGCTTCTATGCAATTGGCTGACATGATTGATGAACTGACAGGCAATGAATATGATATGGCGGCTCTACAGGAATTTAAGAAGGTTTTGGTAAATTCGTAAACGGGAATGGCTATGGATAAAAATAAAAAAGTTCCAGAGATAAGATTTAGGGGATTTGAAGAGGAATGGAGTAATATACCGTTGAAAGATATTTCTTATAAAATAACAGATAAGAATTTCCATGGAGAATACTCTATCGTATTTACGAATTCCGCAGAAATGGGAATAATAGATCAAAAAGACTATTTCGACCGTAATGTAGCAAATGAAAATAGCATCTCCGGATACTATGTGGTGCGCCCTAATGATTTTGTATACAATCCTCGGATTTCGTCAAATGCTCCTGTTGGTCCTATAAACAGAAATAAATTTAATTATACAGGTGTAATGTCTCCTTTATATTATGTGTTTAGGATGAAGGAAGAATTTATAGATTATAAATATCTTGATTATTTCTTCAAAAGTTCAGCTTGGCATCCTTTTATGTATATAAACGGAAACTCAGGGGCTCGCTCTGATCGTTTTTCCATAAGCGATAATATTTTTGCACAATTGCCAATATCTTCGCCATGCTCAAATATTGAGCAAAAAAAAATTGGCACATTTTTAACGACCCTTGACACCCTCATCCGTAAACTTGAACAGAAGTTGGAGAAACTGCGCAACATCAAGCAATCGCTTCTCAATCAGATGTTTATAAATGTTAATAGGGGGGGGCGCTCCGCTGATTAGATTTAAGGACTATAATGATGAGTGGACAATGGTGACATTAAATGATATTTCAGAAAGAGTGACAAGAAAGAACAGGGACAATATATCTTCCTTGCCATTGACTATTTCTGCCCAATATGGATTGATAGACCAAAACGAATTCTTCAACAGCCGTATTGCGAGCAAGGATGTTTCTGGCTATTATTTAATCAAGAATGGAGAATTTGCTTATAACAGAAGTACATCGGATGGATATCCTGTAGGTACAGTCAAAAGATTAGACAAATATGAAATGGGAGTTTTATCCACATTATATATTATCTTCGCTTTAAATAATGACAAGTTAAACAGTGATTTTCTATCGGCATCTTTTGAAACAAATAATTGGTATGAACATATTTACCAAAGAGCAGCAGAAGGTGCAAGAAATCACGGATTATTGAATATATCGTCTGACGATTTTATGGATATGACTATACTTGTTCCAAAATCCAATTTAGAGCAAAGACAAATAGCCCAATCTGTTATAAGCTTAATGCATTTGGTGGAAAATTCTTCCATCAAACTCACCAAACTTCGCTCCATAAAGCAGTCATTGCTTCAGAAAATGTTTGTTTAACGAAAAGAAAGGACAAAAGATATGGGATTCGACTATGAACCGGACTTTGAGGAAGCTATTATAAAATTGTTGAAGAAAAACGGATGGACAGACGGCATCATCAACTATCCTACAGAAGCACAGCTCATAAAGAACTGGGCAGACATTCTCTTCAACAATAACAAGGGCATTGATCGTCTTAATGGCCAGCCGCTT
>DLLX01000051.1:27041-30723 GCA_002479145.1 Prevotella sp. UBA7551
CGCCAGATTCTTGACCAGATAAAGGAACTGCGCACACCTCTTGCCCTAAATGGCTTCATAAACGGCAAGTCGGTTTCCATAACACGCGACAATCCAAAGGACGAATTGCATTTCGGAAAGGAAGTGTCGCTCTCCATATTCAACCGTTTGGAAATAGCAAGCGGAAAGAGTTTCTATCAGATTGCCCGACAGCCAAAGTTTGAACGTCATTCACACATTCTGCCCGAACGCAGAGGCGACTTTGTGTTGCTTATAAATGGCATGCCAGTAATACATGTGGAATTAAAAAGCAGTAAGTACCCTGCTATGCATGCTGTCAACCAAATAACCGAGAAATATATTCCCGAAGGTGTTTTCACCGACAGCATCTTTTCGTTGGTACAGATATTCGTGGCAATGAATCCTGAGAAAATGACGTATTTTGCCAATCCTGGCATAGACGGAAAATTCAACAAGGCGTTCTGTTTCCATTGGGCTGATTTCTATAATAATCCCATCAACGACTGGCGTGAGATTGCATCAAAGTTTCTTTCCATACCAATGGCACACATGCTAATAGGCTTTTACACCGTGGCCGACCAGGCTGAAGGTGTGTTGAAAGTATTGCGGAGTTACCAATATTATGCAGCCAGCAGTATCAGCAACAAGGTGAAAAGATGGAATTGGAAGAGTACCGAACAAAAGGGTGGATATGTATGGCATACCACTGGTAGCGGCAAGACAATGACAAGTTTTAAGTCAGCGCAATTGATAGCCCAATCGGGAGATGCCGACAAAGTGGTGTTTCTTGTTGACCGAATCGAACTTGGCACACAGTCGTTGGAAGAATACCAGTCGTTTGCCGACTCAGCAGACGATGTACAGGCAACAGAGAACACTGATATTCTCATTGCAAAGTTGCGTGACAGCACTCCTAAAAAGAACCATCTTATAGTGACCTCCATCCAGAAGATGAGCAAGGTAAATGACAAACAGTATCCTGACAAAAAAGACGATATAGCAGAAATTGCTGCCAAACGCATTGTCTTCATACTTGACGAGTGCCACCGATCTGTGTTCGGTGATATGCTGATAGACATAAAACAGACCTTTCAACATGCCGTGTTTTTCGGATTTACAGGAACTCCAATCAACGACGAGAACCAGAAAAAACTGAACACAACACAAACCATATTTGGCGAGAACCTGCATACTTATTCCTTGGCCAACGGCATTATCGACAAGAATGTGTTGGGCTTTTACCCTTACATGTGTCCCACATATAAAGACAAAGCTTTACGCCGCTGTGTGGCACTGTACAAAGCGAAAGCACAAACCGAGGCAGAAGCACTTTCTGACGAGGCAAAAAAAGAAGTGTACCAATATTATATGAACCCAAGCAAGGTAGCAATGGCCGGGAAGTCATTACCTGACGGCTCTTACATAAAAGGTATTGAAGATTATATTTCAGACTCGCAATATAATTGTGACAAACATCATTGCAAAGTAGTGGAAGACATCAAGGAGAATTGGATTACGCATAGTTTAAACGGAAAATTCCATGCTTTGCTCGCTACCGAAAATATTCCTGAAGCCATAGCCTATTATCGGTTGCTACGTAAAAAGATGCCAAAACTAAAGATCACGGCATTGTTCGACCCGAATGTAGACAATACTGGCGGACAGCAGTTCAAGGAAGAAGGACTGATTGAGATATTGGAAGGCTACAATGAGCAGTTTGGTAAAAACTTTAATATGTCAACACATGCAGCTTTCAAAAAGGACATAGCCCTACGGCTTGCCCACAAGAAACCATACAATACAACCGATTTCACGTCTGACAAGCAAATAGACATACTGATTGTGGTAAACCAAATGTTAACAGGGTTCGATTCAAAATGGATAAACACACTATATGTGGACAAGATGATGGAATACGAGAATGTTATTCAAGCATTCAGTCGCACAAATCGTCTGTTCGGCCCAGACAAACCATTTGGTGTGATACGCTATTATCGCAGACCGCACACAATGAAGCAAAATATAGACAAAGCTGTTAATATGTATTCAGACAACAAGCCTTTGAAGCTCTTTGCCGATCCGTTGACACACAATCTGCAACAGATGAACAGTCTGTATTCAGAAATGGAGTATCTGTTTGTGCATGCTGGTATTAAGAACTTCGAGAAACTTCCAACACTTGATGCAGAAAGAGGTCGTTTTGCAAAATTATTCAATCTGTTCAACAAGCATCTTGAGGCCGCTCGTATACAAGGATTTCTGTGGGAGCAGTCACATTATCATCTCAAACAAGCACAAGGTGGTTTCAAGGACATTGACATGCTGATAGACGAAAAAACATATAATGTCTTGCTAAGACGATACAAAGAATTGATTGCTCCAAGAGCAGGAGGTGGTGGCGTTGAGGAACCACCTTATGATGTGGAGGCTTATTTGACAGAGATAGACACAGGACAGATAGATGCTGACTATATCAATGAGAGGTTTAAAATCTATCTTAAAATGGTAAACAAAGGCAATGCCACAGATGAAGAACGGCAGATGGTAATGCAAGACTTGCATAGGTCTTTCGCCTTATTGACACAAGAAGAACAAAAGTTTGCCAATATTTTCTTGCATGATGTGGAAAGCGGTGAGGCGGTACTTGACAAGGGTAAAAGTTTCCATGATTATATTGTGGAATACATGAACCAAGCCAAATATGAGAAATTACATCGTGTGGCAGAAATATTAGGTCTTGACGAGCACCTGTTGAGAGAAATAATGTCTACAGACATTTCTCCTGATAATCTGAATTCATATAATCGTTTCAACAATCTTGCAAAGACGATAGACAAGGACAAGGCGAAGTTGTTCTTTGAAAAGACTCAAGGTGTTAAGCTATTGCCATTCAAGATTAAACCAAAAGCAGAATTGTTTTTGCGAAATTTCATGTTGAGCAATGGCAAAATGGAGATACCAGAATATGGCAAGAAACTTTCAATCCTTGAAGACGACCAACAAATTGTGGAATTTGCAAATACTGTTATGGCTATGAACAATGGCATATCTGTTTTGGCTTTGGAAAAAGAATGCATTGAGCGGTTTGGAGAAGAATATTCTGCTATGTCAATGTTTGATTGGTTTAAGGTCATAAATGCATATGTAAAGGGTAAGACTCATCGGTATGATTTGAAAGAAAATGAAATCGTTTATTGGAATGTAGCAGAGAGTAAACCCAAAATTAGATAATGATATGAGCGAAAATATAAATATATATAAACTTCTCTCTGAAGGCGAGCGTGTAACGCTCGAATGCAAGAAAGCCACGAGAGGTGTACCTGGTTCACTTTGGGACACCTACTCTGCTTTTGCCAATACATACGGTGGAACTATTCTATTAGGAGTGGTGGAACACATGGACGAGCACGACAAGACCAAGCGGTTTGAGATAGTCGGTGTGGAAGATGCCGACAAAATTCGCAAGGACTTGTGGAATATTGTCAACAGCAAAGAGAAAGTGAATGTAAATCTTTTGCATGATGACGATGTACAGACAATAGGTGTTGACGGCAAGGATATCATTGCCATAAATGTCCCTCGTGCAGACTACACCATTAGACCTGTCTACATAAACAACAACCTGTCAAGGGGTACGTTTAAGCGCAACCACGAAGGCGACTATCATTGTACGGAGCAAGAA
>DLLX01000051.1:30817-31050 GCA_002479145.1 Prevotella sp. UBA7551
TCAACATTGGAGCGTTATCGTATCATGTTCAAAACTGATAATCCAGACCATGTGTGGAATGAACTTGACAATAAGGAATTTCTTAAACAACTTGGAGGCTATGCCATAAATCGAAAGGACGGTACTGAAGGCTTGACAATGGCAGGATTGCTGATGTTTGGCAAGGGGTTACCAGTGCGCGAACGATTCGACAATTTGCGCATGGACTATATCGACAAGTCGCATTTAATAGG
>DLLX01000051.1:31057-31562 GCA_002479145.1 Prevotella sp. UBA7551
TAGGCGATCAACGTTATAGCGACCGGTTGACTTATGATGGCACTTGGGAAAACAACCTTTTCAACTTTATAAGAATGGTATTGCCCAAATTGACAAGTGATTTGCCTCGTCCTTTCAAAATGGAAGGCGTAGTTCGCAAAGACGACTCTCTGCAGCACAAAGCCGTGCGAGAGGCAGTAACGAATATGATTATCCATGCAGACTTCATGGTGAATGGTCTTTTGAGAATAGAAAAATATGATGATCGTATTGTTCTAACAAATCCAGGACTGCTAAAGTTGCCGTTAGAGCAGATATATCATGGTGGCGAATCAAAAGCTCGTAATCAGCGTATGCAGAATATGTTCCGCATGATTGGTTATGGCGAGAACCTTGGCTCAGGTTTCCCGCTCATTCTAAACGCATGGAATGAAAAGCATTGGATAAAACCAGAGTTATTGGAACAACCCGAACTTATGCAGGTAAAATTGACCCTACATATTCAAAATGAGCCAGTAAATGAGCC
>DLLX01000017.1:0-2085 GCA_002479145.1 Prevotella sp. UBA7551
CCCTCTTGGTATTGGTGGGCCTTTTCGTCTCGACCGATGTGCCCTGCCGTTTACCTTTTCGCCCCTTCTCTCGTGCTGACAGTGGCGCAATAGCGGGGTGAAAGGATAAGGCTGGCTGTGATTTTTAAATTAAAAACCAAGAATTTTTAAATTAAAAATCTGGGAAAAATAAATTAAAAATTCGGCCGATTCGGGCTGTTTTACATTATGTTTCCTAACATATTGATGTTCAATGGGTTGTGGTTTACCTTGCCTCCCAGTGTCTTGAAGGGAAGCGTCGTGGCGGTATAGAGAGGAAAAGCCACGCCGAGACGAGACGACTCGGTGTGGCTTTTTGAGTAAAGTATGCTATGCTGACCTGGTGCTGATACGGAATGTAGCCGCCATGCCTGCCCCGTCAGCCCTAAAACATCTGATAAAGGAGGAACAGCCAGTGAGCCATCAATGCGGCGCAGAGCCCGCCAATGGTATGGGAGAGGATGGCCTTGGAAGTCAGTTCGCGGTAGCCGATGGCGTCGAGCATGGCGGTATGCGTGCTCAGATAGCCCGACCAGCACATGCCGATGGCCGTGCAGACGGCGATGGCGTTGCCGTCTATCCAGCCTTGGGCGGCGAAGTTGGGCACCAGGCTCAGCGCCGCGCCCACCGCACCCAGCGCGGTGATGGGGAAAGCAATCTGATGTGGGTCGCTCAAGCCAAACAAAGGCTTGAGGAGAAAGTCGATTTTGTTGGCCAATGCAGGCAGCAGCTCAATGCCTTCGTAGGCAGCTCCGGTGAATGTGCCGTCCTTGCTTGCGCCGAAAGTGAGGATCATCACCAGCGTGGAGATAATCAACACGCCTGGAATGATGGACATTCCCACCTCAACTCCCGACTTTCCACCGTCCAATAGGGAATTGAGCGTGCGCAGAAAGGTCGATTTCTCCTCCTTATGAATCACTTTCTTGGGCATTTCCTTGAACTTCTGGGAGTCCAGTGCACTCTCATTGCGGTATGCGGGGTATGACTTCAGCACGAAATGCTGCATGCAGCGGGTCGAGACGATGCACCCCGCACAGGCCCCGAGAAATCCGATGAGCGGCTCGACCATGTAGCCTTGCCCCATCATGAAGACAATCACGATGAGCCCCATGCCGAAGGCGGTGCCGAAATTGGTGAGGGAAATGTACTGAAACTTCTTGAAATAGCCACTGAAGTGGGCATCCTTGGCCAGCGTGATGATGGCGGGGTTGTCGCTGAGGAACGTCAGCACGGCGCCCAGCGAGGCCACGCCAGGGAGGTTGAAGATGGGTTTCATGAGCGGACGGAGGATTTTCTCGATCAGATCCACCACGCCAAACTCCACAAATACCTTGCCCAGCGCGCCCGTGAGCACGCAGATGGCCATGAGATAGAAGCAAGTGTTGAGGAGAAGGTCGTGCGCAGTGTGCATCACAGTGTTGAGCATGGGAGCGGCACCCATCCGATAACCGATGTAGCCGAATAGTGCACTGACGATAATAAGGCACGTCAAACCTTTCGGAATCCATCCGAACAGCCCCGTTTTCTTGCCTGTAGCTTGGCTTTCTGGACTTTGAGATTCATTGGTCATAATTGTTTTGGCTGTCAGCCGTAAAAAGTTTTTAGTTATTTTTGCTTGCAAATGTAGCAATAGTTTCCCATTACAACAAGTTTATGACATAAAAAATGTAATTGTACGTCATAAATTTTGCAATATCGCCTTTTCTTGTTAATTTTGCAACATTAACGGTTTGCAAGATAAAACGATTATCACGACATGAAAGATTTTCTCAAATACGTATTGGCCACGGTGGTTGGAGTGCTGCTCGTAGGCTTCATTACGGGTCTCTTTATGCTGGTCAGCCTTGTGGGGATGGCTTTTGCACAGTCCGACACGGTGCCCATTGCGGACAATTCCGTGCTGGTGCTCAAGCTCAGCGGGTCGCTAAAGGAGCGTGCCAGTGATGATATTGTGTCCTCGCTGATGGGCGACCACGTCCCCGAGGTGGGGCTTTCCACCCTGACCGAGGCCATCCACAAAGCCAAGGAGAATGGGAAAATCAAGGGAATCTATATTGAGGCGGG
>DLLX01000017.1:2151-2318 GCA_002479145.1 Prevotella sp. UBA7551
GCCTCTCTGGCTGCCATCCGTCGTGAACTGGAGGACTTCCGCAAGTCGGGTAAGTGGATTGTCGCTTACGGTGACTCCTATACCCAGGGCACGTACTACCTCTCTTCGGTGGCAGACAAGGTTTACCTCAACCCCCAGGGACAGCTCGACTGGCACGGATTGGGCGC
>DLLX01000017.1:2356-2913 GCA_002479145.1 Prevotella sp. UBA7551
GTCAAGGACTTGCTGGCCAAGCTCAACGTCCGTATGCAGGTGGCAAAGGTCGGTGCTTACAAGAGTGCGACGGAGATGTTTACGGGTGACAAGATGAGCGACGCCGACCGAAAGCAGACCACCGCCTACCTCACGGGAGTCTGGCAGAACGTCGTCGATGCCGTGGGTAAGAGCCGTAAGCTCTCCTCCGCACAGCTCAACAGCTACGCCGACAGCCTTATCACGCTCGCCGCGCCACAGGACTATGTCCGGTTGCGGATGATCGACGGACTGCTTTACACCGACCAGATGCGCCAGATGGTGAAGAAAAGACTCGGACTCGGTGCGGATGACGACATCCCTCAGGTGGATCCGGAAGACCTGTTGGCTGACGACAGCACCACGGACACTGCGGGAGACGAGGTGGCCGTGTATTATGCCGTGGGTGAAATTGTCGATGGCATGGCCGCCATGCCGTCGCGTGAGAGCGTGATAGATGCGCAGAAGGTCTGTGCCGACCTGGAGAGTCTGGCCCGCGACAAGAGCGTGAAGGCCGTTGTGCTGCGCGTCAACAGCCC
>DLLX01000017.1:2991-84945 GCA_002479145.1 Prevotella sp. UBA7551
CGTCTCGATGGGCAGCTATGCCGCCTCGGGCGGTTACTACATCAGTTGTCCGGCCAACTGGATAGTGGCCGAACCCACCACGCTGACCGGCTCAATCGGCATCTTTGGCATGTTCCCCGATGCGAGTGGGCTGCTCAAAGAGAAGCTCGGACTGAAGTTTGATGAGGTGAAAACCAACAAATACGCCCTTTTTGGCACCATGTCGCGCCCCTTCAGTGCCGACGAGATGGCGCATCTGGAGAGCTACATCGACCGGGGCTACAAGCTGTTCCGCCAGCGTGTGGCCGACGGGCGGAAGCTCAAGGTGGACCAAGTGGAGCAGGTGGCACAGGGACATGTGTGGTTAGGTCAGGCTGCTATAAAGATAGGGCTTGTCGATGAGTTGGGAGGCGTGGACGCAGCGCTGCGCAAAGCCGCCAAGTTGGCAAAGCTCTCCAAGTGGCACACCGCCACTTATCCGGAGCTTCCCGACTACCTTTCCCAGTTGCTTGGATTGCAGGAGGCGGCACAGAGTGACTATCTGGATGAGCAACTCCGGCAGTCGCTGGGCATTTATTATGAGCCCTTTGCGATGATTAGGGACCTCAACGCCCAGAATCCTGTGCAGGCTCGTCTGCCTTTTGAGCCGAACATTCATTAACACCCAACCCCAGAAACACATTGTGGAAGGCGATTTCATCAAGATAAACCACTGGCTGCGCCCCCTGAGCTGGCTCTATGGACTGGGCGTGTGCTTGCGCAACCAGCTCTTTGAACTGGGCATTCTCCGCTCACGGAGCTTCTCCGTGCCGGTCATCTCGGTGGGCAACATCACTGTGGGCGGCTCGGGCAAGACCCCACATGTCGAGTATCTCATCCGATTGCTCCAGGACAAGGCTCAGGTGGCGGTGCTCAGCCGGGGCTATAAGCGCAAGAGCCACGGCTATTTGTTGGCCGAGGACGACACCCCGATGCGCCTCATTGGGGACGAGCCGTACCAGATGAAACACAAATTTCCCAATGTCTATGTCGCAGTGGACAAGGATCGCTGCGAAGGCATAGCCCGGCTGACCTCCGACGAGGCCACACGGGACACCGATGTCGTCCTTCTCGACGACGCATACCAGCACCGCTATGTCAAACCGGGCATCAATATCCTGCTCGTTGACTACCATCGCCTCATCCTTTACGACGAGTTGCTGCCCGCGGGAAGACTCCGTGAGCCGAAGAGCGGGAAGAACCGAGCAGACATTGTCATCATTACCAAGTGTCCGCCTGATCTGAAACCCGTCGATTTCCGTGTGCTGACGAAGGCGATGAGTCTCTTCCCTTATCAGGAACTGTACTTCTCACGCCTCGTCTATGATGACCTCCGCCCCCTCTTTGGCGGTGTGAGGCGCAAGCTGGACAGCATCGCCGGCCATCATGTGCTGCTGCTGACGGGCATCGCCTCGCCCCGGCAGATGGAGCTGGACCTGTCTCCTCATCTCACAGGGCGGTCGCAGGACACCGCCATGCGCCTTTCGGAAGCCGACGGAATGTCCAGTCTCATCACGCCCCTGTCCTTTCCCGACCACCACGCATTCAAGCATAAGGACATCAGAAAAATCAACGAGGCGTTTGAAAACCTTCCAGAACCCAAGCTGGTCATTACTACGGAGAAGGACGCAGCGCGCCTGGAAGGGGTGGAAGGACTAAGCGATGCGCTGCGGAAGAGCCTCTATGTCCTTCCGTTGCGGATAGGCTTCATGCTCAATCAGGAAGAAAAATTCAATGAAAAGATAATCAGCTATGTACGAAAAAAAACAAGAAACGGCTTCCTGGCTCAAGGCAAGGATGCACACAAGTCCAAAAACCGCCATCATTCTGGGCACGGGTCTCGGACAATTAGCTTCAGAAATAACCGACAGCTATGAGTTCTCTTACAAGGATATTCCCCATTTCCCCGTCTCAACGGTCGAGGGCCATGCGGGAAAGCTGATTTTCGGCAAGCTCGGTGACAAGGATATCATGGCCATGGAAGGCCGTTTCCACTTCTATGAGGGCTATTCCATGAAGGAGGTAACATTCCCCGTGCGTGTCATGCACGCCTTGGGCATTGACACACTGTTCGTCAGTAATGCCTCGGGAGGAATGAACCCTGACTTCCATGTGGGCGACTTGATGGTCATTACCGACCACATCAACTTCTTTCCCGAGAATCCTTTGCGCGGCAAAAACGACCCCGACGGTCCCCGTTTCCCCGATATGCACGAGCCTTACGACCGACAGCTCATCGAGATGGCCGACGCCATAGGCCGCGAGAAAGGCATCAAGCTCCAGCATGGAGTCTATGTCGGCGTGCAGGGTCCCACCTTTGAGACTCCTGCCGAGTACAGGATGTACCGCCACTTTGGCGGTGACGCAGTGGGAATGAGCACCGTTCCCGAGGTCATCGTGGCCCGCCACTGTGGCATCCGCGTCTTCGGAGTGAGTGTGATCACCGACTTGGGCGGCTTTGATGTGCCTGTCGAGGTGAGCCACGAGGAGGTGCAGGTGGCTGCCAATGCCGCTCAGCCCCGCATGACGGAGTTGATGCGCGAGATGATCAATAGGGCATAGGACATCGGCAGCAGCCCAGTTGTCCATATTTAATAAGGAGAATGGAAATCAATGAGATAGGGGAGTTTGGCCTCATAGACCGTTTGACGAAAGGACTCCCCGTGCACAACCCCTCGACGCTGATGGGGGCGGGTGACGACTGTGCCGTAATCGGTGGCGGAGAGCAGCTCACACTGCTCACCTCGCAGCTCTTCATGGAGGGCGTACAGTTTGACCTTACCTACATAGACTTGGAGCATTTGGCCTACAAAGCGGTCATGGCGACAATCAGCAACGTCTTTGCGATGAACGGAACGCCGCGCCAACTCACCGTAAGCGTGGGGCTGGGTAAGCGCTTCAAGGTCGAGGATTTGGAACTTTTCTACAAAGGTCTGCGCACGGCGTGTGACAAATGGTCGGTCGATATCGTAGGAGGCGACACCACATCGTCCTACACCGGACTGGCCATTGCGTTGACCTGTGTCGGCGAGGTGTCCAAAGAGGACATTGTGTACAGGAAAGGCGCAACGGAAACCGACCTCGTCTGCGTCACGGGAGACCTCGGTGCGGCCTACATGGGCTTGCAGATACTGGAGCGGGAGAAGACGGTTTATTATCAGCAAGTAGACGAATACAACAAGGAAATGCGCCAGGCGAGGGCCGACGGTGACCAGGCTAAGATGCAGGCTTTGCAGCGTCGTCGTGCGGCCATTGCCAGTTTCCAGCCCGACTTCGCAGGAAAAGAATACCTTATCGACCGGCAGTTGAAGCCGGAGGCTCGCGGCGACGTGCTGCGCCAGCTCCGTGAGGCGGGCATACGGCCCACTGCGATGATTGATATTTCCGATGGGCTGGCTGCGGAGCTGCGACATCTCTGCGAACAGAGCCATTGTGGCTGCCGGATTTACGAGAAAAACATCCCCATCGACTACCAGACGGCTGCGGCTTGCGAGGAGTTTAACATGAATCTCACTACCGCGGCGTTGAGCGGAGGCGAGGATTATGAGTTGCTGTTCACCGTGCCTATTGGCGATCATGAGAAGCTTGAGGCCATGGAAGGCATCCGTCAGATAGGGTATATCACCAAGGAATCGCTGGGCCGTTACCTGATTATGCGGGATGCGCAAGAGTTTGAACTTCGGTCACAAGGGTGGGGCGAGAAGGCAAAATAGCCCTATTCTACCGCATTGTGGGCGGAATCCTGCTGCGATTACCCCTTCTTCATTATACAATCAGCCCCTGCTGCCAGTGCAACAGGGGCTGATTGGTATAGTCATGAATGCTCTTTCCTCAGCGGATTCAGCCTATACAGTAAAGCATTCTATTCTGATAACCTTATGAATGCTTTTGGCAAATAGTTGACAATGTCGCTGGCTACGAGGCTTTCTTTGCCCAAGTCCTTTGCCGCAAGGTCGCCTGCGAGGCCATGAAGATACATCCCTACCATGGCAGCATCGGCGGTTGGGTAGCCCCGTGCGAGTAGTCCGAGGATGATTCCTGTAAGCACATCGCCGCTTCCAGCGGTCGCCATACCGCTGTTTCCAGTCGTGTTGAACGCCACATGGCCGTCAGGATAGCAGAGCGCGGAGTAGTGACCCTTTAATATAATGTACGCGGAGAGCGACTTGGCCATCTCCGAACATCGTTGCAAACGTTCGTAGTCGCTGCCTGGTGTCGAACCCAACAGGCGGTCGAACTCGCGTGGGTGTGGGGTAAGGATCATCCCCTTGGGCAGCTGTTGCGTCCATGTGCGGTGGCCAGAGAGAATGTTAAGCGCGTCGGCGTCGGCCAAGATAGGACACTGTGTGCGCCGTATTTGCGTGATCATGGCTATGGCTGTGGTCTCCTGCTGGCCCAGTCCGGGGCCTATGGCCATTGCGTCAAAGTCGGATGAATCAATGGCTTCCGAGAACATAGTACTGTCTTCGTCGATGTGGAGCACTGCCTCGGGCACGGCAGTCTGCATAATGGCGTAGTTGAGTCTGGGAGTTGCCACTGTGATTTTCCCCACTCCGGCGCGCAAGCATGCCTTTGTGGCCAGTATGGCTGCGCCTGCCATGCCGTAGCTTCCAGCCACAAGCAGGGCGTGACCCATTGTCCCTTTATTGACAAAATCGCCCCGGTGGCGCAGCCGGGCGCGTACGGCCGACTCCTCGGTCAGTGCGTAGCGTGCGTCGGTTTGGTCTATATACTGCTGGCAAAGGCGGATGTCCAGCACGCGCACCCGTCCGATGAACTGCTGGTTGTCGGCGAAGAAGAAGGACAGTTTCTTTTGATGCAGCGTCAGTGTCAGGTCGGCACGAATGATATTACTGCGCACGTTGAACGTGTTGTCCTCCGCCATCAACCCCGATGGAAGGTCGATGCTCACCACCGTTGCTGGGCTTTGGTTGATGTATTTCACCAGCGAGGCAAAGCCACCCGTTAGAGGCTTGTTAAGCCCCGAGCCAAAGAGGCCGTCAATGACAACCGTGTCCTTGGGCAACTCGGGCGGGTCAAACTGCGTGGTCACCTCTACTACCGTCTTCGGATGGTTGTCGTCGCGCAGCCGTTGGAGGTTGGTCGCACAGTCGGAGGAGAGATGATTGGAGATGTTGAAGAGATAAATTCTCACATGATAGCCGCGTTCCAGCAGCAGGCGCGCCACAGCCAACGCGTCTCCTCCGTTGTTTCCCGGTCCTGCAAAGACGACCATGGGCGTGCGGTCGGTCCATTCTTCGGTGATAGCCATGGTGAGTACCTTGGCAGAACGCTCCATTAAGTCAATCGAGCTGACTTGATTCTTTTCTATCGTGTATTTGTCCAACTCATGCAGTTGGGCGCTTGTGAAAATCTTCATGACGATGCAAAATTACGAAAAAAGGTTATATTAAAGCCGTTGGGTTTGCTTTATTTTTTGTAATTTTGCGCAAAATAATCAACGCAATGTCATGAGCAGAATAAAAATAAAGGACAAGACCTTCGAAGTATCCATCCCCGAGGAGGAGATACAGCAGCGGGTTCGTGCCGTAGCCGACCGCATCAACCATGACTTACAGGGGCAAAACCCCATATTTTTAGCCGTACTCAACGGTTCGTTCGTCTTTGCCGCGGACTTGATGCGCTGTATCAATATACCGAGCGAGGTGACTTTTGTGCGCCTTCAGTCCTATGACGCAACGAAGTCCACGGGAGTTGTGAAAGAGGTTATGGGGCTTTCTGCCGACATCACGGGGCGCAATGTCGTCATAGTGGAGGATATTGTCGACACAGGGCGCACGATGAAGTTTATGCTGGATGCACTGAAGAAGCACCAGCCGGCCAGTGTCCACATCTGTACACTGCTGCTCAAGCCAGGCAAACTGGCCGTTCCCCTCGACGTGGAGTACGCCGCATTGCGCATACCCAACGACTTTATCGTAGGCTATGGGCTTGATTACGACCAGCAGGGACGCGGATTGCGCGACATTTACACTTTGGTAGAATAATCATTTTTTGCGGGCGCATAGGCGATTCCGACCTGCTGGTGCGGACGCATGCCCCCTCCATGCGATGAGTTCGCGAGAGGTCGGCACGCTTGCGCAGGTATACGTGTGTGCTTAGGCGGTCGCCCTCTTTATTAGAAATATGAAGAATATCGTTATTTTTGGTGCACCTGGTGCTGGTAAAGGTACGCAGAGTGACAAGCTGATTGAGAAGTATGGACTGGGACACATCTCCACCGGCGATGTGTTGCGCAGTGAAATTAAGAAAGGAACCGACCTGGGCAAGACCGCAAAGGGCTACATTGACCAGGGACAACTGATTCCAGACGAACTGATGATCGACATTCTCGCCAGCGTCTATGACAGCTTTGGCCCTGACCATAAGGGAGTAATCTTCGATGGTTTCCCCCGTACCATCCCTCAAGCAGAGGCTTTGAAGAAGATGCTTGCCGACCGTGGCCACGAGGTAGCGGCCATGATTGAGTTGTATGTACCCGAGGACGAGCTGATGAAGCGTCTGTTGCTTCGTGGCAAGCAGTCTGGACGCAGCGATGACAATGAGGAAACTATCAAGAAACGCCTCAACGTTTATCACACACAGACGGCTCCCCTGATCGATTGGTATGAGAAGGAGGGCATCCATCGCCATGTGGAAGGTCTCGGCACGATAGACGAAATCTTCGACCGTGTGTGTGCGGTCATTGACAATTTGTAAATCCATTCATAGACCATACAGGAGTATGGGATTGATGTCTTGTGCGCATTAATCCCATACTCCTGAGTTTTCAACAGCCCCGTTTTCCCCATCTTTTTCTTTTAACCGATAAACAATGGAATCAAATTTCGTCGATTACGTGAAAATACGTTGCCGATCTGGTAAGGGCGGCAAAGGCTCCATGCACTTGAAGCACGTCAAGTACAACCCCAATGGCGGACCCGATGGCGGCGACGGCGGGAAGGGTGGCAGCATCTATCTCCGTGGAAACCACAACTACTGGACCCTGCTCCACCTGCGCTTTCAGCGCCATGTCTATGCGGAGCATGGCGGAAACGGAGGCAAAGACAAGTGTCACGGCACCGACGGAAAGGACGTGTACATTGATGTACCCTGCGGAACGGTGGTCTATAATGCCGAGACGGGAAAGTATGTCTGCGATGTCACCCACGACGGGCAGACCGTGTTGCTCCTCAAGGGAGGCCGTGGCGGACTGGGCAACTTCCAGTTTCGCACTGCTACCAACCAGGCACCGCGCTATGCTCAGCCCGGAGAACCGGCGCAGGAGATGACCGTTATCATGGAGCTGAAGCTGCTTGCCGATGTTGGACTGGTGGGATTCCCCAACGCTGGGAAGTCGACGCTGCTGTCAGCCCTGTCGAGTGCGAAGCCGAAGATTGCCAACTACCCCTTTACTACGATGGAACCGTCGCTGGGTATCGTCAGCTATCGCGACCATCAGAGTTTCGTCATGGCCGACATACCGGGCATCATCGAGGGGGCAAGCGAGGGCAGAGGACTGGGCTTGCGCTTCCTGCGACACATCGAGCGCAACTCCTTGCTGCTCTTCATGGTGCCGGGTGACACCGACGATATCAAGCATGAGTATGAGATTCTCTTGAACGAGCTGAGCAATTTCAACCCGGAAATGCTCCAGAAACACCGTGTATTGGCCGTCACCAAGTGCGATCTCCTTGACCAAGAGCTGATGGAAATGCTGCGCGAGACGCTGCCGACCGACCTCCCTGTGGTCTTTATCTCCGCCGTGACGGGCTTCGGTATCAACGAGTTGAAGGACACGCTATGGCGCGAGCTCAACGCCGAGAGCAACAAGTTGCAGGAAATCACCGCCGAGGATACGCTTGTCCATCGCGACATTGTAGCCTCTGACTACAAGGATGAGGAGTTCGACGCGGAGGAGGCGGAAGCTGCTGACGACGACGATATTGATATTTTGGACGATTTCGAGTATGTCGATTAAGCCATTTTACGAGGACGCAGACATCGTCTTGGCACGCTATGCGCTCGGCCGTGGGGTCATGGCGTTCAGCACGATGCGCCCAGGCGGCGTGAGCAAGGGAAGCTATGCTTCGATGAATATCAACCCCTACTGTGGCGATGCGGATGATCACATAGCCGAGAACCGCCGTCGGCTGGCGTTGAGGTTGGGCGTTGAGCCCGACCACATCATCCTGCCTCACCAGGTTCATGGCACGGAGACGCGCATCGTCGATGCGGAATGGTGGAACCGTCCGGCCGAAGTTCGTGCAGAACAGCTTGAGGGTGTAGATGCCTTGACGACCAATTTGGCCGGCGTCTGTGTCGGTGTCTCTACTGCCGATTGTGTGCCTGTGCTCCTTTATGACCCTGTGTGCCATGTCGTGGCGGCCGTACACGCAGGCTGGCGGGGCACTCTACGCCGCATAGTCAGCCATACCCTGCAAACGATGGCGGAAAGATATGGGACGAGAGCTGCCGATTTGCATGCCGTCATCGGCCCTGCCATCTCGCTCCATGCCTTTGAGGTGGGTGATGAGGTGTGGCAAGCGTTTGCCGATGCAGGTTTCAACATGGATGAAATGGCCCGAATGGAGGACAAATGGCACCTTAACCTCCCGCTCTGCAACCGACTGCAACTGGAGCAACTCGGTGTCCCAGCCTATCAAATTGCCGATTCCAACAGCTGCACCTACACACAGAGCGACCAGTATTTCTCTGCCCGGAGGCTGGGCATCCATTCAGGCCGCATCTACTCGGGCATCATTCTGCAGCCCTGACGCAGTCTGCCGCTTCGGCAAAAAAGCGTCACGGCCTGTTTGGAGCCGGTAAGTAAATAGCCCCATGCCCACAGAATGCTGAGGCGGGCAAAGATTTTTTCGTACCTTTGTGGGCGCAAAATACATCGTCACAAGACCATATATCATGACAGAACAAGACAAGAAGAAAGCCGAGGCGATAGCGGAGGATGCGCACATCGCATACCATCACACCTTGCCCATCCAGTTTCGCTTCACCGACGCCGACCGTTTCGGCCATGTCAACAACAGCGTTTACCTGCAATATTACGACACAGCCAAGGTGGATTATTTTGAAAAAGTCGGGGCAAACATCTTCCATCGTGACCACGCCATGGTCATTGCCCATATAGAGTTCAATTTCCTTGGACAGGTTTATACCACCGATGAGGTGGAGGTGCAGACGGCCATCACCCACATTGGACACCGCAGCATGAAGCTCTCGCAGCGGCTTGTCGACCGCAAGTCGGGGCAAGTGAAGTGTGAGGGGTTCAGCATCATGGTGGCCTACGACTTGGAAAAAGGTGAGTCCGCCGAGGTATGGCCGGAGTGGATAGAGGCGCTCAACCGCTATGAGGGCCGTGATTTAAGGACCAATCAGCCACAAGTATGAGACGCATGATGACAACCGCCCTCGTATGGGCGACGCTTTCCGTGGCAGCTTGGGCACAAACTACGGTCTTTGGCGGCAACTATCGCATTCCTTCCATCCTTCGGTTGGCTGACGGGAAGCTGCTGGCTTTCTGCGATTATCGCCCCGAAGGCGGCGATGTGGGGCAGAGTGCCACGTTGCAAAACGACATCCTGGCCAAGGTCTTCGACCGCCAATGGGGTGGTGCGATGACCCTGCTCAAGGCTGGCAAGCATCCCGATGGCCGACTGTTCAGCTTTGGCGACGCGGCGACGGCCTATGACGAGCAGACCGGCCGGCTGCTCCTGATGTGCGCATACGGCAATGTGTGCTACTGGAACTCCACGCTCCGCGACCCAATCGGCATCTATCGCGCCTATTTCCACGTCGACGGCAATACCATTGTGAAGGATAGCGTGAGGGAAGTGACGCAAGAGATTTATTCCTTGTTCCATGGCAGGGTGATCAAGGCATTTGTCACGAGCGGGCGAATCTGCCAGAGTCGAATGTCGGCCCGTCCGATGCAGCCGCGAAGACTTTACACCTCGCTGACCACCAACCTTGGGGCGATAGTGCTGTTCTCCGACGATTTTGGCCAGTCTTGGCACATCTTGGGTGGCGATACGGTGCAGCCTGCGCCACATGGTGACGAGGCCAAGGTGGCAGAGTTGCCCAACGGCGATGTGCTCTTGAGCTGTAGGGCGCGCGATGCGGACGGACGCTATCTTAATGTGTTCCATTTCACCCATCCCTCAACTGCCGAAGGCGAATGGGAGCAGCCCGTGCTTTCGGCCGATTCGGCCACCCGCGCGCTCCATGGAGCACGTTGCAACGGCGAGACGCTGGTGGTTCCCGTCAGAAAGGTTAGGGATGGGCGGCGCACCCACCTCATTCTCCAGTCGCTTCCGTTGGGGACTGACCGGAGTAGGGTAGGTATTTATTATAAGGAGTGTGGCGATGGTGTGCTCCATGCGAGCGAATTGGCTACAGGATGGATCCAGTTTGCAGTGAGTGCCACCCATTCTGCCTATTCCACCATGGTGCTCAACGGGCAGGATGGCATCGGACTGCTCTACGAGGAAGACCTGAATGGGCCTAATCCTGACAACCCCAACTATAACATTAAGTACATTGACCTTCCGATTGCGAAGATCACACGGGGCGAGTACCTGTATGATACTACTCGGAAATAGATAGCGGAAAGATGCGACGGAGGACGTTCTTCCGTCGCATCTTTCCTTTTAGCCTCCCCCTACGCGGCTTCGTCCCACTCGGTCATTGACCTTCTCCCCAGGCGTCCTGTGTGGGTTTAATCTGTCGCCGTGCTCTGGCTTATGACCGATTTGGGTTAATCGTGCGTGTATCCCAAGCCGCTTTCTCTCGGAAGTATACAGATGGAAGGGCTTTTTTGTCTGAAGTCAGTGGGCGACTCAACCGTATTGAAAAGCCATTAAGGCCATAATGCGAAAATTTTTAAATTAAAAATCTGAGAAAAATAAATTAAAAACCAGACATTTTTAATTTAAAAATATTCTCGCTTACGAACCCTTTATATGATGGAAGAATGACTAAGGAGATCCGATTCCTATACAAATTGTGCTCCACAAACCCAGTCTGTGGCATTATTCCAAGAGCAAAATGTTTGATTTGCAGTTTTCGTCAGGTGAAAAAGCCATCCCTGCCCTGACGAGCAACGACATCTTTAGGTCGATTTTCCTATCGGCAACGTATAGTTTATCTTAGCCGACAGTCTTAAAAAAATATCATTCTGTCCTCGGCCGCAAGGCCTTTCTGGACGGAATGATATTCAGATTCTAACGAAGAGCAAGTCGCTCTCCATGCGTCTTTGGAATTGGGAGGCGCATGGAGTGTGCCCTTAATTACTTGCGCAAGCCAAGAGACTTGACGATGGCGCGGTAGCGCTCCACGTCGCGGTCATACAGATAGTTGAGCAAAGCACGACGTTTACCGACGAGTTGTGTCAGGGAACGTGTGGTGACGAAGTCCTTGTGGTGCTTCTTCACGTGCTCCGTGAGGTGCTTGATGCGGTAGGTGAAGAGGGCGATCTGGCTCTCAGCTGATCCCGTGTCCTCTGCTTTCTGCTCGCGACCGAACTGGGTGAAAATCTCTTGCTTCTTAGTCTTGTCTAAGTACATGATGTTGTTGATGATTAAATAATCGCACCATTACATCCTTCCCCCGCCTTTCTGCATGGTCATCAATCTTTGCGCGGCGGTGTCGAATGCATCGGATTTTCCGAAAGTGCGGCTGCAAAGTTACGACTTTTTTTCCATACAGGTGGCCTTTCGTAAGGAAAAAACCACCGACTCAGCCATATTTCAGATTATCTTCGTACCTTTGCACTGAATTTCTATAATGACGATAGTTTTAAGGTAAGATGCAAGAGATTCGTAATGTAGCAGTCATTGCACACGTCGATCATGGTAAAACCACGCTGGTCGACAAGATGATGCTCGCCGGCAAGCTCTTCCGTGAGGGACAGGATAACAGCGGTGAGGTGCTCGATGCCAACGATTTGGAGCGCGAGCGCGGCATAACCATTCTGAGTAAGAACGTAAGTATTAAGTGGAAAGGGGTCAAGATCAACATCCTCGACACCCCGGGCCACTCCGATTTCGGCGGAGAGGTGGAGCGTGTCCTCAACATGGCAGACGGCTGTTTGCTGCTTGTGGATGCCTTTGAAGGTCCTATGCCCCAGACACGGTTTGTGCTTCAGAAGGCTTTGAAGATGGGGCTGAAGCCCATCGTGGTCGTCAATAAGGTGGACAAACCCAACTGTCGCCCGGAGGAAGTCTATGAAATGGTGTTCGACTTGATGTGCGACCTCAATGCCACAGAGGACCAACTGGACTTCCCCGTCGTCTATGGCTCGGCCAAGAATGGCTGGATGGGTCCGGATTATAAGACCCCAACGGGCAACATTGACTATTTGCTCGACAAGATATTGGAAGTGATTCCCGCTCCTCGCGTGCTCGAGGGTACGCCGCAGATGCTCATCACATCGCTCGACTACTCCAGCTACACGGGACGCATCGCCGTAGGACGTGTCCACAGGGGGACGCTCCGCGACGGAATGAACATCACCATCTGCCACCGCGACGGCACGCAAGAGAAGACCAAGATCAAGGAGCTGCATACCTTTGAGGGCATGGGACACAAGAAAACCGACGCTGTCAGCTCGGGAGACATCTGTGCCGTAGTAGGATTGGAGCGGTTTGAGATTGGCGACACGATTGCCGACTACGAGCATCCGGAGCCTTTGCCACCCATAGCCGTTGATGAGCCGACCATGTCAATGCTCTTCACCATCAACGACTCGCCTTTCTTCGGTCGTGAAGGAAAGTTCTGCACCTCCCGTCATATCAATGAACGCCTGCAGAAGGAGCTGGAAAAGAACCTTGCCCTGCGAGTAAAGAATGTAGAAGGATCCACCGACAAGTGGATTGTCAGCGGCCGTGGCGTGCTGCACCTGAGTGTTCTCATCGAGACCATGCGTCGTGAGGGCTACGAATTGCAGGTCGGACAGCCACAAGTTATCTACAAAGAGATTGACGGAAAGAAGTGTGAGCCGATCGAAGAGCTGACGATCAACGTGCCCAGCGAGTTCTCTTCTAAGATGGTGGATATGGTGACGCGTCGCAAGGGCGACCTCTTGGGAATGGATACCGAAGGCGATCGGGTCAACATTACCTTCGAGATACCTTCCCGGGGCATCATCGGCTTGCGCACCAATGTGCTCACAGCCAGTCAGGGAGAGGCCATTATGGCTCACCGCTTCAAGAACTACCAGCCCTACAAGGGCGAGATCGTCAGGAGAACCAATGGCTCTATGATTGCCTTGGAGACTGGTACGGCCTATGCCTATGCCATTGACAAGCTGCAGGATCGTGGAAGTTTCTTCATCGACCCGGGTGAAGAGGTCTATGGTGGTGAGGTAGTCGGCGAGCACATCCACGAGAACGACCTTGTCGTCAATGTGACCAAGGCCAAGCAGCTCACCAACGTGCGCGCCAGTGGAAGCGATGAAAAGGCGAGGGTTATCCCGAAAGTAGAGATGAGTCTCGAGGAATGTCTTGAGTACATCAAGGGCGACGAGTATGTGGAGGTGACACCGAAGAGTATTCGTATGCGCAAAATCATCCTCGATCATCTGGAGCGTAAGCGCGCAAATAAAGACTAAGCGTCAAGCAAATCGAGAAATACTTGAAAATATTCACGGGGAAAGTGAGCCATCGGCACGCTTTCCCCTTTTACTTTTTCCCCTGCTTCTGGTGACCTTCTTATTTCGCTTACTACAAAATTCGGCCCAGTGCTTCGTCTATGGCGGCGATGTCGGCCTTGGTGGTGGCCCAACTGGTGACGAATCGGCACACCAACCGTCCGTCAGCGAGCTGCTCCCACACCTCGAAAGCGACGTCCTGCATGAGCAGTTCCTTCTGCCTGGGCGTGAGAATGACAAACTGTTGGTTGGTCGGTGAGTCAAATTGAAGAGGTAGCCGGTGCTTGATGAACACCTCGCGCAATGCTTTTGCCATGTCGATGGCGTGGCGAGAGACGCGGAAATAGAGCTTGTCCGTGAACAAAACATCAAACTGTAGGCCCAGCACTCGCCCTTTGGCGAGCAATGCGCCATGCCGTTTGATGATGGTGAAGATATGTCTGGGTGGGCGCATGTTGCGGGTATAGACCAGCGCCTCACCCAGCAATGCACCCACTTTGGTGCCCCCAATGTAGAAGGCGTCGCAGTGTCGGGCGAGGAAGGGCAGGTCAATGTCGTTGCCGTCAGCGGTGAGCGCATAGCCTAAACGTGCCCCATCGACATAGAGCCGCAGCCCATGGCGACGGCAGACCGCATAGATGTCTTCCAGTTCCTTGCGCGAATAGAGTGCGCCAAGCTCAGTAGGCAGCGTGATGTAGACCATGCTGGGTTGTACCATGTGCGGATAGGTCTCATCGTCAAGGAATCTGCGCATGTATTGGTCAATCTGCGATGCCGAGATCTTGCCGCCCTTGTCGCCCGGAAGCACCAGCACCTTGTGTCCGAAAGCCTCCACAGCCCCCGCCTCATGCACGTTGATGTGGCCCGTATCCGCCGAAAGCACCCCCTCGCAGCCCTCCAAAAGCGAGTCGATGGCAGTGGCGTTGGTCTGGGTTCCGCCCACAAGGAAATACACTTCAGCCTCCTCCATGTCGCAGGCCTTGCGGATTCGCTCCCGCGCCCGTACCGTATAGGGGTCGAAACCATAGCCGCTGGCTTTCTCGTCGTTGCTCTCCGATAGTCTGCGAAGTATCTCCGGCAGGCATCCGTTGTCGTAATCGCTCTCAAAGGAAATTCGTGCCATCATCTTTCTCCTTATATTATATAGGTACGTCGGCTCATTGTTTGTCTCCTGCCTCGTCGCCCCGACTTTCTGGAAGTGCCATGTCGTCGAGGTTTGTGATGCGCTTTTTTGGAGTCACCCCGAGTGATTTCAGTCCTTCTATGCGCCGCAGCACGTTGCCTTTTCCCTGGTAGAGTTGCGATTCGGCTTTGTCAAAAGTTTCTTGAAGGCGTTTAATCGTGTCGCGGACAGAGAAAAACGTCTGCTGAAACCCCACCACCTTGTCGTATAAGTCGGCTGCGGTCTTGACGATTTTCTCCACATTCTTGTTCTGTCTGTCATACTGCCAGAGGTTGTATGCGAGCTGCAGTGCCATCAGTAAGTTGCTTGGCGAGATGATAACGACGTGCTTCTGGTAGGCGTACCGGCCCAAATCGGGCTGTTGCCGCATCGCTGCGATGTAGCCAGACTCGTTGGGGATGAACATGAGTACAAATCCTATGGCATCCTTCACAATCTTTCCGTAGTCTTTTTCGGCCAGTTCATCAACGTGACGCCGCACGCTTAGCACGTGTTCCTGCAGAAAACGCTTGCGTTGGGTGTCGTCCTCAGCGGCTACGGCATTGGCATAGGCCGTCAGTGAGACCTTGGAGTCGATCACAACGCTGCGCCCTTCGGGGAAACGTACGATGACATCGGGACGGAAATTATGTCCCTCGTCGTCCTTGGTATTCTCCTGTACGAAGTATTCCTCGCCTTTTCGCAGCCCGCTGTTTTCCAGTAGGGTCGCCAATACCATCTCACCCCAGTCGCCTTGCTGCTTGCTGTCGCCTTTGAGGGCGCGGGTGAGGTTGGCCGCATCGTTGCCAATGCGCTCCGTTTGCTCCCTCATCTGTTTGACGGCCTGCTCCTGTTGCTGTTGGAAGAGGCGCATGTTGTTCTCGAAAGTATTTTGCAGGTCCTTCTTGTTCACCTCATTCCGCTCACGACTCTCCTCCACCGACCGCTTGAAGTCGGCAAACTGCTCCTTGATGGGGCGGAGCAACTCGTCCATCTGCTGCCGGTTGCCCTCCTGTAAATCGCGTTGTTTGGCAGCCAACTGTTCTGCCGCATTCTTCCGCATCTCCTCTCTGAGCGTGTCCATCCGCTGTGTCCACTGGCGGTTGTTCTCCTCCCGCAGCTCGTTAGCGTGTCTGCGCTCCTCGCTCATCTGCTCCTGGAGTGCGGCGAGCTGCTTGGCGTGTGCGTCGCGGGTGCTCTCCAGTTCGCGCTGGTGCATCGTTCGCTCGCTCTTGAGCAACGCCTCGTCACGCTCGGTAAGTTGTTGCAGCTGTTGCGAGCAGTCTTCCTTGGCTTGTGCTATCTGCTTTTCCGCCGATGTCCGCGCCTCCTCCAGTTGTCTGCGGAGGCCTTCCGCCTCGCCTTCCAGAACTTGTGTGCGTCCTGCGACCTTCGACTTCAAGAGCAAAAAGCCTATCACTATGCCGATTGCCATACCGACAACCAGTCCTGTAATCAATTCGGTCATGTTTTTCTTTTTCTTTGTCTGTTTTAGTTTCTATACGGGGATGCCTGCCCATTCTTTCACTCAGGGAGTAAGGGAATGTTGCTTCGCGATGGACAACAACACTTCCCGCAGACACTCTTGTGCTCCTCCATTGCTCCCATCATTGTATTCACGCACAGAGGATGCACTACTCGTAGTGCATGCTCTTGGCGGGATGGATGTGGGAAACAAGGTAGGACGGGATGACCAACACGGCCACACAGATCAGCAGCGTGCCCAAATTGAGTGCGATGATGATGGGCCAGCTCACCTCCACGGGCACTTTGCTGACATAATAGGTTTGTGCATCGAGCGTCACAAAGCCCGTATAGTGCTGCAAGGCGATGATACCCAGTCCCACAAGGTTGCCCCACAGCAACCCTTTAGCCAGTACGAAGGTGGCAAACCAGAGGAAAATATGCCTGATTTGACCGTTTTTCGCACCCAAGGCCTTGAGTATGCCAATCATTTGGGTCCGTTCCAGAATGATAATGAGCAGTCCCGACACCATCGTCACGACTGCCACGGCGACCATCAGTCCGAGGATGAGCCACACGTTGAGGTCCATCAGCTCCAGCCAGGAGAATATCTGCGGGTTCATTTCCGTTACCGTGGCCGACGAGTAGGTCTCGCCATAGTGGTCAGTGGTGCGGTTGACGCGCTTCACCGCCTCCCGCTCCACATCGTCCAAGTGCTGAAAATCGTTGACGAGCAGCTCTGCCCCGCTGTATTGGTCCTCCTCCCATCCGTTGAGATGGTTGGCGGTATAGAGGTCGGTGAAGCACATCTGCTGGTCATACTGCTTGAGGTTGGTTTCGTAGATGCCACTAATAGTAAACCGTCGGACGCGTACGCCCTGGTGATTGATGAAATAAGCGAAGATTTTCTGCCCGCACTTCAGTCGCAGTTGGTCAGCGATGGTCTTCGAAATGAGCAGCTTCTGCCCGCCCACCGAGTCGGAGAAGTGGGGGATGCTCCCCTCCACCATGTTCTGATGGATGAAGGTCGTGTCATATTCTGGGCCGACACCTTTGAGCGCAACGCCCAGAAAATCATCGTCGGTCTTGAGGATTCCCTGTGTCATCGCATAGCGCTCGACGTGCCTTACTCCTGGAATTTGCTTTAGAACGGTGGTCATCGAGTCGTTCATCTGTATGGGAAACTGCTCCGACGACACCAGACTGGCGATGTTTGCCACGGTGATATGTCCGCCAAAGCCGACGACCTTGTCGCGGATGGTGTGCTTGAAACCAAGGATAACACCCACGGTAACAATCATCACTGCCAGTCCAATGGCTACTCCTGCCGTAGCTATTCTGATGGCAGGCTTTGCCACTTTCTGGCTTCCTGCGCCTTTGCCGTAGATGCGGTGTGCGATAAACAGGGGAAAATTCATTGTCTATTGAGATTTATTCGTGGTGGCGTGTGGTCAGCTTCCGGCTGCAAATAGGTCGCCACAGCTTCATGTAAGGAGGGCTGATGCGCCCCCGTGTTTCCTGAATAAAGCAAGAGTTAGGAGTCACATCAAGCGCAACTCCTAACTCCCACTTATGCTTTTGTAGTTATTTCACGTGGCCGGGATATGCCTCCAGTGCCTTTTCGAGCACCACAAGTGCCTTGCGCAGCTCATCGCAATTAAGGACATAGGCCAGGCGTACCTCGTCGATGCCTGCGCCCTTCGTACTGTAAAATCCGCTCGCTGGGGCCATCATGACCGTCTCTCCCTCGTAGGAGAACTCCTCAAGGAGCCAGCGGCAGAACTTCTCGGCGCTGTCCACGGGCAACTTGGCCACCGTGTAGAATGCACCCTTCGGCATGGGGGAGAATACGCCTGGAATCTTGTTGAGGCCGTTGACCAGACAGTTGCGGCGCTCCACATACTCTTTCTGCACACCCTCGATGTAGCTTTCGGGTGCGTCAAGGGAAGCCTCGGCAACGATTTGTCCTATCAATGGGGGGGACAGGCGGGCTTGGCAGAACTTCATCACCGCCTTGCGCACCTCGGTATTCTTCGTGATGAGCGCACCGATACGGATGCCACACTCTGAGTAACGCTTCGATACGGAGTCGACAAGGATGACATTATTCTCGATGCCCTCAAGATGAAGGGCCGACGTGTACGGCTCATCGGTGTAGATATACTCGCGGTACACCTCATCGGCGAAGAGATAGAGGTCGTGCTTTTTCACAATGTCGCGGATCTGCTCCATCTCCTTGCGGGTATAGACGTAGCCCGTCGGGTTGTTGGGATTGCAAATCAGGATGGCGCGGGTGTTGGCATTGATGAGCTTTTCAAACTCTTCCACAGCAGGAAGGGCGAACCCATTGTCAATGCTTGTGTGGATAGAGCGCACCTTTGCACCCACCATTAGGGCGAAAGACATATAGTTGGCATAGGCCGGCTCGGTGATGATGATCTCGTCACCGGGGTTCAATGTGGCCATAAACCCGAAGAGCAGTGCCTCAGAACCGCCCGTAGTGACGATGATATCGTCGGGTACGAGGCCGATGTTGTACTTCCCATAGTAGTCGACGAGCTTCTTTCTGTAGCTTTCAATGCCTTGGCTGGGTGAGTAGGCCAGCACTTTGGTGTCGATTTTCTTCATGGCATCAAGGCCACACTGCGGCGTATGTACGTCAGGTTGGCCGATGTTCAGGTGATAGACTTTCGTACCGCGTGCCTTGGCTGCATTGGCCAGGGGGGCGAGCTTACGGATTGGCGATTCGGGCACAATGAGGCCGCGTGCTGATATTTCCGGCATAATTTCTTTTGGTTATTAGTATTAACCCCCCTTTATGTGGGGAATTGACTTTTAAATGATACTTTTTATCTTGCTACAAAGTTACACCAATTCGGGCAAACGGCAAAGGTAAAAACGAAAAACTTTGTACCCATAGGGCATTTGTGGGATTTTCTTGCTACTTTTGCATACCAGAACCTGCCCCCATTTTCGGGTGGCAAGGGCATTAAAGGTTGCGCAAAGCGAGCGGCCTTCATACATGATACAACTTTATATAGATAATGAGAAGCAGAACAGCGAATTGGTTTGAGACCCGTGTCCGCTACGACAAGATGATGGAGGACGGACAAAACAAGAAAGTCACCGAGACTTATGTGGTCGATGCCTACACCTTCGGTGAGGCCGAGGAGGCCATCCTCAAGGAAATGGGCGTCTATACGAACGGAGAGATTGAGGTCAAAGCCATTTCCCCGGCGTCTTATGGCGAGATCTTTTTCAGCGATGCCGACGGCGATGACAAGTGGTACAAGTGCAAGCTGTCGTTCATCACGCTTGATGAGAAGACCGAAAAGGAGAAGCGCACCAGTGTCTATTATTTGGTCCAGGCGGCCTCGGTCAGCGGCGCAGTGAAGCACGTCGACGAGGTCATGGGGGGCACTATGGTCGACTATGAGATAGCCTCCATCACTGATACCAAGGTGATGGATGTCTTCGAACACGACAATAAGTCGAAGGAAGAAGCCAAGGAGGAGGCCAAACCCGAGTATGAACAACAATGAAATATAGAGGTAAGCAATATGGTTGATGTAGCTAAAAACTTACGTGAGGTGCTCAGCCATCTGCCCGAAGGGGTGGGGCTCGTGGCCATCAGCAAGTTTCATCCAGAGGAAGACATCCTTGCCGCCTATGCCGAGGGGCAGCGTGTCTTTGGCGAAAGCCATGAGCAGGAGCTGCGTCAGAAGGCGGAAGACCTGCCCAAAGACATCAAGTGGCACTTCATCGGACACCTTCAGACCAACAAGGTGAAGTACATCGCGCCTTACATTGCGATGATTGAGGCCGTCGACACCCTGAAGCTGCTCCAGGAAATCAACAAGCAGGCAGCCAAGCATGGGCGGGTAATCGACGTGTTGCTGGAGCTTCACATAGCCATGGAGGAGGCAAAGAGCGGCTTTACCCTCGATGGTTGCCGCGAGATGCTGGCCGAAGGAGCGTGGCGCGAACTGCATAACGTGCACATTTGTGGCCTGATGATGATGGCCTCCAACGTGCCCGACGAGCAGCAAATACGTCGTGAGATGCTCACGGCAGCCGACTTTTTCGACGAAATCAAGGCAAAGTATTTTGCTGACGATCCCCGCTTCGCCGTGCGATCTTGGGGCATGAGCCACGACTACACGATTGCCGTGACGTGCCGAAGTACCTTGGTGCGTGTGGGAACGGCCATCTTCGGGCCACGCGCTTACTAATGTAGAATAGGTAAGCAGGACATGAAAGCAGTCAGATGCCCTCTCTCTTGCCTTCTATCTGGGCCAAGTCCACATAGCCGTGCATGACGGCATAGATGGTAAGGGCGGACACACTGCGCACCCCCAGTTTCTCGCTGATGTTCTTGCGGTGGGTATTGACGGTGGGCAGACTGATGTGAAGGCGGTCGGCTATTTCCTTGCTCATCAGGCCGCGGACCACCAAAGAGAGCACTTCCACCTCTCGGGCGGATAGCGTGGGGCGCACCCCATCGGCTCCTTCGGGCGGAAGGTTGCGCCCGTGGGAGTGTCCTTGCCGCACGAGCTGTAGCACCTCGCATACCAACTTTTCCTCCGTTACACCCACACAAAGGTAGCGGAAGTGCGGCAGTTGGGAATTGGGGTCTGACGAAGGAGTCAGGACGATGGTTTTGCGGCGGCGTTCCATAAACCAGACTTGGTGAGCCACAGCCACCGATTGGGCCACGAAGTAGTGGTAACAGCGCTCACCGCCCCCGGCCACGAAGTCGGCAAAGGAACGGTAAACATCCACCGTCATCGCCGGCATCACGCCCTGCAGCAGTTGGCGCAATCCCATTGTGGCCAGCACATTGGGATCGATGATGGCTACATGTGGACTCCCTGGGCTCGTCTTTGATTTCTCCATGGTGTGCAAAATTAGCCATTAATCGGCAGAAGAAAGAAGCTCCACCTCAATTTCTTGTCCATTTGCTCCTTTAAGTCCTCCTTTTCTTTCATCCAACGCCACCTCAATGCGACGCACGGCGATATGCCAATGTGCTGAGATATTCGGCAAATCAAGAAAACATTGAAAACCAAACGCAGTCATATCATCCTCCCAGAGGGCATGGCAGGAGAAGTTTTGCTCCATGCTTGTTGTGCTCCTTGCTCCTCGGCCATTGTGGAATGGCTGATGGCGCATGGCATACGCCCCACCATCTTTTATTTCAATCCCAACATCTATCCGCTCCATGAATACGAGATACGCAAGGAGGAGAGCAAGCGTCATGCCGAGTTGCTCGGTCTCAAGTGGACGGATGGCGACTATGACCATTCCTCTTGGCGACAGGCAGTGCGCGGATGGGAACACGAACCTGAGCGTGGACGACGCTGTCAAGCCTGCTTCATGTTCCGGATGCTGGCAACCGCACGTGAGGCAAAGCGCACGGGGATCGGTTTTTTTGCCACGACACTGGCCTCGTCGCGCTGGAAAGACCTCCAACAGGTGAACGCAGCGGGGCTGGCTGCAGCTCAATCCGTCCCGGGCACTACCTTCTGGGCACAGAATTGGCGCAAGGATGGACTCCAGGAACGGCGCAATCAGCTGCTCAGGGAGTACGGATTTTACAATCAGCTCTACTGTGGATGCGAGTTCAGCTTGGCCTCTTCCAAAGCCATGGAAAGAGAAAGGAAAGCAAAAACAGGCGGTCTCCTCCAACCATAGGACACACTTCGTGACAGTTAATATTCAAATTGGAATTATGCGGCTTGTGAAATCATTTATCGTTTGGGTTTGCTTCATCCCTCTGGCAATACTCAACGGCGGATTGCGTGAATATGTATTGGACAGCTTTATTGGAAAAGAAATGGCCCTGCCCGTGAGTGGAATATTGCTGAGTATATTCATCTTTCTGGTGACATGGCTTGTGTTTCCCCGTCTGATAAAAGCCTGTGACATGAAAGACTGCCTCAAAATAGGAGTTTGCTGGGCTTTGTTGACCGTAGCCTTCGAGTCGGTTGCAGGCATTGCCGGAGGCAGTTCTGTCATGGAAATGGTTGATGCCTACAATCCATCGACAGGCAATTTGTGGGTGCTTGTGTTGGCCATGACGATGTTTTCACCTGCTCTATTGAAAGTTTTCAGGCGGATTTAGGGAATCAAGTCAAATGTCCGGCTCAGCGAATGGACCTGTCTTTGGTCTTCTGCATAGCCGATTTTCTTTGGCGGAAGCCAATAGTTGCCGCCCTTGTATTAATCCCCAGTCGGTCATTAGAAGTGACAAGGGGTGTAAAGACGGCAATCATATTGTCTCTTTGGTCGATTTCGGTCTAATGACCAATTTGGGTTTAAGGGCCGATTGGGGATGGATTGTCTATTCCTTTGTGCTTTTTACAAACATTTCCGGGAAGCAAAACTCCCGTTCTCATGCTACATCAGCGGGCTGAGCAGTCTCACCAGCGACTCCCAAAGGCGCAGGATGAGGCTTTGGGAGGCTGCGTCGTGATACTGTTCGTGCGGAATACATTGCGCTTCGTCGTCAAGAAAGACCTGCTTGACGCGTAAAGCCATCTCTCGGTTGTAGAAAAACACATTCGACTCAAAGTCATGCTCAAAACTGCGGAAGTCGACATTGGTGGAGCCTATGGTCGCCAAATTGTCGTCGCTAACGAGCAATTTGCTGTGGTTGAAGCCCGCATTGTATAGCAATACCTTCACGCCCGCATCCTTGATTTCCTTGACAAAGGAGCGGCTTGCCCACGCCACGAGGCGTGAGTCGGCCTTGAGCGGCAGCATCAGGCGCACGTCGACTCCGGAAAGTGCGGCGGTGCGCAGGGCAAAGAGTACGGGTTCGGTGGGCATGAAGTATGGTGTCTCGATATAGACATACTGCCGAGCCCCGTGAAGAATGGTCACATACCCTTGCTCTATCTTCGGCCAGGGGTCGATGGGGCTGCTGGTAACGACTTGCGCGAGGCAGACCTTGTCGGGCAATGGGAACTCGGGATAGTAGCGACGGTCCGTGATGAGCGTGCGGTCCACAAAAAACCAGTCGACCAGGAAGGCGCACTGAAGGGCATAGACGGCATTGCCGTGGATGCGCACCATTGTGTCGCGCCACGCCTGATGGCCGAAACCCTTCACGTAGCGGAGCGCAATATTCATGCCGCCCACGTAACCCACGCTTCCGTCGAAGACGGCAATCTTGCGGTGGTTGCGGTAGTTGGCCTTGCTGGTGAACGCCGGAAAACGGACAGGCATGAAGGGATGGACCTCCACTCCTCCCTCGCGCATCCGCTCAAAGAATCGGGAGGGCACCTTCCAGCAGCCCACATCGTCGTGGATGACGCGCACCTCCACTCCCTCGGAAGCCTTGGCAATGAGGGCGTCGGCAATGAGATTGCCCAGCGGGTCGTCCTCAATGATGAAGAAGTCGAGGTGGATGTGGTTGCGTGCGGCGGCGATGTCGCGGAGCAACTGAGGGAAGAATGCGTAGCCGTCGAGGTAGAGCTGCGCCTCGTTGCGCTGAAACGGCAGTGCGGGGTCTTGGTTGGCGAAGAGTTTTACCAACCGTTGATAGGGAGAGGGAACCTCCAATTTCCTCTGTTCGGCAAACTCCAGCATAGACCGTTTGGAGAGCTGGTCGAGCCGTTGTTGCGATATGGCGCGCTCCTTGCGCACGTTTTGCCCGAAAAAGAAGTAGAGGACAATGCCCACCAGTGGAAGGAATATCAGCACAAGCACCCACGCCATCGTCTTGGCCGGCTGCCGGTTGTCGAGCAGAATGGTGACAATCGCCGCGACAGCGAGCGTCATGTAGAGGATGAAGAAGATCCAGTGCAGATAGTCCATAGTCTTTTTGATTGGGTCAGGTGGTCTTTTGCGGCACATAGACTGCGCCGTCTCCACCTGATTTCCGTTGGCGAAGGCGGGCTAAAAGGGGGGCGGCAAGGTCGGTCAAGTCTGCAATGCGGAGCATTGATTTCAGCTCCTTCTCAGCCTCTTCGTCATGTCCTCGATTTGCAAGAACTGTGGCACGGGTGGCCAAAAGAAATCTGACGTTTTCGCGAAAGTCGGGGTAGGATGCAGCGGTATAGTCATCCACATCCTTCCCAGTCTGCTCTTTGACTTGCTCCCGAATATCCTTCATAAGCGAATTGATGTAGCCCAGCGTGCGTGGATCGTTGCCATAGGCCAGATTATTGATCATTTCCAACAGGTAGGCATTGTCATCGGACAAGTTGAGCAGCGACAAATAATAATAGCCGAGGCCGTATTGGCCTATTGCGTCGCAGCAATAGCCCAGCATGAAGCACACCTGTTGGAATTGGCTGTGATCTGTGGCTGTCATTTCGTTTGCATAACCAGCCCAGAGGGTGAAGGCCCTGCGCAGCCATCGCAGCGCCTCGAAGTATCGTTTGCTCAGGAATAGTTGTGTGCCATGGTACAGGCTGCTGGCCAATGACACGCTGGTCACCCGTGCGACAATGCGTTGTTCCTCGGTCAACTCATCCGATTGGCCGTTCTTCAGCTTGTCTTTTGCGTCTTGCCACATAAACAAGAACTCATCCTTGAGGCTCTTCTCCGACTTCAGGTCATGCGCCATCAGCAGGGAACAAGCCGACCTGCACCCTCCAAAGTCCTCGCCCGGCTGGTCGAGTGTGGTCAGAAGGGGCACCAAGGCTGCCGTCGCCTGAAAGTAGAGCGCGTCCTTCGATGCGTCAGCGGCCACCAATGTGATGGTGAGATAGCGCCGCTCGTCGGGCGACTCGCGCAGGAAGAAGACGAGGTTGAGTGTGGCGTACCGGCGGATAAATTTGCCGTCGGCTATCAGTGCGGACGATAGCGTATAGTCGTTCATCTCCGACCGGCGCGCATTATCCGCTCCCGCATCGATGGAAAGGGCGATTCCGTCGCCCGAGACGTCCATCCTCGACGGGACAATATCGTGAAACCCCATGGCCTCCGAAACGAAATCGGCTACCGTAATGCGCGCATCAGGCTCCTCCCGTGTACATTTTGGCAAATCTTCCGCCCATATCGCATGCTCAAGCACCATCAGCTGCACCCGGTTTCGCTTGGCTATGCCCTCTTCTGATGCGTCATCACCGAAATCTTTCCGGGCTTTCTCTGCCGAGTCCATCCACTGGTAAAACGTGAGTCGCCAGCGGAAAATATTAGTCATTCGGTCCACAAGAATGGCTTGGGCGTGGGAAGCATCGAGAAAAATGTTCTCAAGGAAATAGAGGTGGACATGTTCTTGGTCTTCATCGATGTCGTAGAAAACGCGCGGCCCTTCGGAATTGATATTTACTTGGTTGCAGACTTCCCTTACGGAATCGATCGTTTTTATGTCCGTATCGAAGAAATTGGGAAAAAGAACACATACCATAGGACTCGAAGGTGGGACAATTATGGAAAAACAGCCACCCTGAAACTCAAACCTGGCAACCTTATCTTTGTTGGCTTCACCTTCCCACTTCACCTCACAACCCATTCTGCGCAGTGTGCTGTCGAGCACCTTGCAGTTGGTCTTCTGGTTGGGCATCGCCACTTCTTCGGAAGATTTTAGCAGGTTTCTTAACTTGTCTTTCAACATTTTCTTTTTTTCATTTGGGTCAGTTCGGCAAATTTTAGGTGTGAATTTGTCCACGTTGGTTTTGCGTGGGGTGTGAAGGATGGGCGGGTATGTCGTTTCCTCTTTGGCTGTGGTTACATAGCGACGACAGAATAGGGCTATAAAATGTTCTGCCCGAGTTTCTGTGCCATTACGTTACGGAAGTTCTGCCACTTCATGTATTCCTTCATTACCTCGCCTAATTCTTTCTCTCTCTCTGGATTTTCCTCCTCGGTGGAGTCGCTGGAGAGTTCCTTCAGTCTCTCCTCTTGCTCTTTGAGCCGCTGTTCGGCATAGTCCAGCCGGAAGTCCATGATGAGATGGCGCACCGTGTCGCGCAGTCTCTCCTCGCTCTCCTTCAGCTTCAGGCTGTCTGAGAGCTGGTAGGCGTCCACGCATAGGCTCGCTGCAAGGGCCTGAATCTCCACGTCGGGATGGTGCAGGAAGTAAGTCCTGGCGTCAAAAGCTCCCGTCTCCGACTGCTGCACGGCCTCGTCGAGGATGCGGTTGTAGAGCGGATGGGCAAAGGACAGGTTGTCCTGTGCCAAGTCGTAGGCGATATATTGCGCCACGTTCAGGTCGAGGTGCCGTCCTGTATTTTCATCCTCCACGTCGCGAATGATGACCTCGCCCCCATGGCGGATGACATATTCTATGAGCATCTTCTCCACCTTCGAGGCCTGCTGCACCGGCGTGGCCGGCTCCATGGGGCGCTGCTGCGGGGCTTGCCGTGCCTGCTCGCGCTGCTGCTCCCGCTGCCGCGTCTCCTTGCTCTGATAGATGAAGCGGTTCATCTGGGCAATCAGCGTGTCCTCGCGCACCCCCGTCCGCTGGGCGCATTCCCGCAGGTAGCTTGCCCGTATGATGGGGTCGTGGATGACGGCGATGCTCCTTACAATCTGGTTGACGGCCTCGGCGCGGCGTATGGGGTCGCTGACCCCATGCAGGAGGGTGTTGATCTCGAAGACGATGAAGTCGGTTCGGTTCTTCTCTATGAACTCCCGCAACTCTTCCGGCGTGTGGTTGCGCGCAAAATCGTCAGGGTCCTGGCCGTCGGGGAGGAAGAGCACCTTGACGTTCATGCCTTCGGAAAGCAGCAAGTCCGTGCCCCTTAGCGCGGCTTTCTGCCCGGCCTCGTCGCCATCGTAGACGAGAGTGACGTTGGGGGTAAAGCGGCGGATGAGCTTTATCTGTGGCTTGGTGAGCGCGGTGCCCGATCCTGCTACGACATTCTCCACTCCGCGCTGGTTCAGGCTGATGACATCGGCCTGCCCCTCAACGAGCAACGCCTCGCTACGCTTGCCCATCTCGCGCTTGGCCAGGTTAATGCCGTACAGCTCGTTGGTCTTATGATAAATTTCGGAGTCAGGAGAATTGACGTATTTCATGCTCACCCCGTGGGTGCGGGAATCGAGCACGCGCCCCGTAAACCCCACCACCTTGCCGCTGATGGTGATCCATGGGAAGATGACACGGCCCGCAAATCGGTCGGTCAGCGAGCCGTCGTCGCGCTCATAGCACAGCCCTGACTTCACGAGAAACTCCTTCTGGTAGCCCTCACGCAGCGCGACGTCGGCCATGGCGTGGCCACCCGGCAAGCAGAATCCGAGCCGGAAGCGGCGGATGATGTCGTCGCGGAAGCCGCGCTGGCGGAAGTACTGCAAGCCGATGGCCTGTCCGTCGGGGTCGTTGTGCAGTGTGTCCTCGAAATATTTTGCCGCCCACTCATTGACCAGAAACAACGAATCGCGCTCTGTGGCCTGCCTTCGTTCCTCATCGGTCAGCTCCCTGTCGTGGATTTCTATGTGATAACGGTTGGCCAACCAACGCAACGCCTCGGGGTAAGTCTTCTGCTCATGCTTCATGATAAAGTTCACGGCGTTGCCTGCCGCGCCACAGGCGAAGCACTTGTACACGCCCCTCGACGGGCTGACGGAGAAGGATGGCGTGGTATCGTCGTGGAAAGGGCACAGTCCTTTGTAGCTTGTGCCGCGCTTGTGGAGCGTCACAAACTCGGAGATGACGTCGACAATGTCGGTCGCATCCATGATTCTGTCAATCGTTGCCCTGTCTATCATGTCCTCGCAAAGATAAGTCTGGCAGTGCTGGTGAGTGCTTTTGCGCAAATTGTCCGGCCACCGCCTACTCCTTGCAAAGATACTAACTTTTGGCCAACAAGCCAACAAATGTGGACAATAAATCGCCGATAAGCTCAGCATGCCCATCTCGACGTTCATCACTGTCTGTCCAATGGCAAAATGTTAGGGCCTCTTTGGCGTTGTGATATCGGCTCTATTGCCACGCGATACCAGCTATATCGCGACGCAATAGGGGCTGAATGGCGCGGGAGGATAATTATTAACGTCTATTAATAATTAGAGTAAGCGGAAGTGGGTGATATGTAACGCTTTGACGTTAAAATGGTGACAATATGCTATTTTGTGATATTGAGAGGACTTCCGCACCCTTGATATTTTTCTTACCCGTCCGCCTTGCATCCCCTTGGAGACTAACCCATGCGGGGAAAAACATACGAAACTGAAAAGAAATGCGTACCTTTGCATGCCGAAAAAAGCAAGGAAGTCATGCGCGAATATACTGACGAGGAGCTGGCAAAACTGCTCGACAAGGACATTTTTCATCATATTTCTGAAGCAGCCGACAACTTAGGCGTCGATTGTTACGTCGTTGGCGGCTATGTACGCGACATTTTTCTGGAGCGACCATCCAACGACATTGACGTGGTAGTGGTCGGAAGCGGAATTGCCGTAGCCGAGAGGCTGAAGAAGATATTGGGAAAACGGGCGCATGTGAGCGTGTTCCGCAATTTCGGAACTGCTCAAGTGAAGTTCCGTGGCCTTGAGGTGGAGTTTGTGGGGGCACGGAAAGAGAGCTACAGTCACGATTCTCGGAAGCCTGTCGTCGAGGATGGGACGCTGGAAGACGACCAGAACCGCCGCGACTTTACCATCAATGCGATGGCCATCTGTCTGAATAAGGCACGGTTTGGCGAGCTGGTTGACCCCTTCGACGGCATCGGCGACCTTTGGGAAGGAATCATCCGCACCCCGCTCGACCCCGACGTGACCTTCTCGGACGACCCGCTGCGGATGCTGCGTTGCATCCGGTTTGCCACGCAGCTGAACTTCTACATCGAGGAAGAAACCTTCAACGCCCTTGCGCGCAACGCCGAACGCATCCGGATCATCAGCGGGGAGCGCATCGCCGATGAGCTGTGCAAGATTGTAGCCTCGCAATATCCGAGCAAGGGTTTCGTTGAACTGCAACGCTGTGGGCTGCTTCAGCTTATCATTCCGGAACTGACCACCCTCGACATTGTGGAGACACGCCACGGCCGGGCGCACAAGAACAATTTCTACCACACGCTGGAAGTGCTCGAGAATGTGGCCCGCGCTGAGGAGCGCGCCTATGCGAAAGCCAAGGAGGAGAACCCCGGGCTGCCGCCCTTCAAGGCCAATGTGTGGCTGCGCTGGGCCGCCCTTTTCCATGACATCGGCAAGCCCAAGAGCAAGCGGTGGGACAATCAGCAGGGATGGACGTTTCATAACCACAACGACATCGGGGCGCGCATGGTGCCAGAGGTGTTCAGAAGGCTGAAGCTCCCGCTCGACAGCAAGATGAAGTATGTGCAGAAACTGGTGGAATTGCACATGCGCCCTATAGCCATTGCCGACGACGTGGTGACCGACTCTGCCGTGAGAAGGCTCATCAACGATGCGGGCGACGACATCGACGACCTCATGATGCTCTGCGAGGCCGACATAACGAGCAAGAACGAAGGGAGAAAGAAGCAGTTTTTGGAAAACTTCCGCATTGTCCGCGAGAAGATTGCCGACCTGAAGGAGCGCGACTACAAGCGGCTGCTGCAGCCCGTCATCGACGGCAACGAAATCATGGAGCTGTTTCATCTCCAGCCCTCGCGCGAGGTGGGCGTGCTCAAACAGACGCTCAAGGAGGCCGTACTGGAGAACGTGGTGCCCAATGAGCGCGAGCCACTGATGGAGCTTCTCAAGAAGAAGGCCAAGGAGTTGGGTGTAGGCTGAATCCCTATGCCCCGAAAAGTCTATGTCGTATGGGTTAGCATAGGGAAGATACGTTGTCTTTGGGACATTACTAACTCTGAATAATTATAGTTAAAAATACTTGCTTGGCCGCACCATTCCAATGGGAATTGGCTAATTTTGCAGTGGTGAAAACTAACGGCAACGTTCCGGTTTTCGTCATCCCGCTGCCAATCAGCGGATTAGTTATCCGGGATGATATATTGTACGTTTTCAGAAACATAAAATAGACATTAATTATAGGTATGAAGAAAAACAAGTTTTTGCTGTTTGCTGCCATGGCAGTGGCAGTGCTTACGAGTTGTGGTGGCGGTCAACAAGGGCTGCCCACGAGCAACGAGTATCCCGTGGTTACCATTGGTCCGGCCAACGCCCAGTTGAAGACCACTTACCCGGCAACCATCAAAGGTGTTCAGGATGTTGAGGTGCGCCCGAAGGTTTCGGGCTTCATCACCCAGCTCAATGTGCATGAGGGTCAGGCCGTGCGTGCCGGTCAGGTGCTCTTTGTAGTCGACAACGCCACCTATCAGGCTGCCGTGCGTGCGGCACAGGCACAGGTAGGCCAGGCCCAGGCCAGTGTGCGCTCAGCCCAGTCGGGCATTCAGACGGCCGCTGCCACCCTCAATTCGGCGCAGGCACAGGCCGCGACGGCCAAGCTGACCTACACCAACAGCCAGAATCTGTACAATAACAAGGTCATTGGCGACTACGAGTTGCAGACCGCCCGCAACAGTTACCTCACCGCAGAGGCCGCTGTGCGCCAGGCGAAGAGTAGCGTTGCCTCCGCCAATGCGGGCGTGAAGCAGGCGCAGGCAGCCGTCGCCACGGCACAGGCACAGCTTGCCACGGCCAAGGAGAACCTCTCTTTCTGCTACGTCAAGAGCCCGGCCAACGGCGTGGTGGGCAGTCTGCCCTACAAGGTGGGCGCGCTGGTGAGCCCGTCGTCGGCACAGCCCGTCACGACGGTGAGCGATGCATCGACCGTGGAGGTCTTCTTCTCCATGTCGGAGAGTGATGTCCTCTCCCTCACCCGCAACAGAAATGGGCTTGCAGGGGTCATCAGCAGCTTCCCGCCGCTGAGCCTTCAGCTCACCGACGGCTCCATCTATAATCATCAAGGAACAGTCGTGAAGACCTCTGGAATCTTCGATCCAACAACGGGTACGTTGTCCATCATTGCCCGATTCCCCAACCCGGAGCACCTGCTCAAGAGCGGTGCCGCTGGACAGGTGGTGGTGGCGAAGAGCAACAACCGCGCTATCCTCGTTCCGATGGAGGCCACATCGCAGGTGCAAGACAAGTACTTCGTGTATAAAGTCGACGGTCAGGGCAAGGTGCACTATACGGAAATCACCGTGGAACCACAGAATGACGGCACCAACTACATTGTGACCAGCGGACTGAAGATGGGAGACCGAATTGTGACCAAGGGTATATCGGGACTGACCGACGGCCAGGCCATCAAGGCCATTACGCCACAAGAGTATGAGGCCGCGATGAAGAAGGCGGCTGAACTCGGCGCACAACAAGGCTCGTCAAAGGGATTCCTCGATGCCATGACGGGCAAGGAAGACAAAGACAAGTAAACCAAGAGCGCGCCATCAAGGGGAGGTGATTTCTCCTTATTAATATATGGCCAACATATAAAATAGAACAACATGACATTTACGAATTTTATCAAGCGGCCGGTACTCTCGACGGTGGTCTCCATTTTCTTCGTACTCTTGGGTACGATCGGACTGGTGTCACTGCCTATCGAGCAGTATCCTAATATTGCGCCGCCTACCATAAGCGTGATGGCCACCTACCCGGGTGCTGATGCACAGACGGTGCTCAACTCTGTGGTGGCCCCGTTGGAGGAGAGCATCAACGGTGTGGAGAACATGACGTACATGACCTCATCGGCAAGCAACTCCGGAATGGCCCAGATTACCGTCTTCTTTAAGCAAGGATCCGATCCGGATATGGCAGCCGTCAATGTGAACAACCGTGTGCAGCAATCTCAGGCTTTGCTGCCGGCGGAGGTGACCAAGTCGGGTGTGACGGTGTCGAAACGGCAAAGTTCCAACGTCATCATGTACTCGCTTACTTCCGACGACGGACGCTATGACTCGAAGTTCCTGAACAACTACAACAGCATCAACGTGGCGCCGGCACTGAAACGTATCAATGGTGTGGGCGATGTGCAGAGCCCTTCCACCGCCGACTACACGATGCGTATCTGGCTTGACCCGGCAAAGATGAAGGCCTATGGCCTGATGCCGTCCAATATCACCACCGCTCTTGCGGAGCAAAACGTTGAGGCTTCGCCGGGTACGATCGGTGAACAGAGCGACGTGGCCTATGAATACACCCTGCGATACAAGGGAAGGCTGAAGACTCCAGAGGAGTATGGCGACATCATCTTGACCAGTAATACCGATGGTCAGACGCTCCATCTGCGCGATGTAGCCAAGATAGAGCTGGGTCAGCAGAGCTACAACGTGCAGCTGAAGAACAATGGCCAGCCTGCCGTGATGGGTATGGTGCAGCAGATTGCTGGTTCCAATGCCACCCAGATAGCCAAGGACGTGAAGGCTGAGCTGGAGAATCAGGCCAAGAACTTCCCCCCGGGATTGAAATATACCATTGAGCAGGATGTGACGGAGTTCCTCTTCGCATCCATTGAGGAGGTGATTGTCACACTGTTTATCACCCTCTTGCTCGTGTTCTTCGTCGTTTATATCTTCTTGCAAGACTTCCGCTCGACGTTGATTCCTATGATTGCCGTGCCTGTCGCGTTGATTGGTACGTTCTTCTTCCTGTGGATATTTGGCTTCTCCATCAACTTGCTGACACTCTCGGCCCTGCTTTTGGCCATTGCCATTGTGGTCGATGATGCCATCGTGGTGGTCGAGGCTGTGCATGCGAAGCTCGACATGGGCTACAAGAGTGCGCTTACGGCCAGTATCGATGCCATGAATGAGATCTCGGGTGCCATCATCTCCATCACGCTGGTGATGTCGGCAGTGTTCGTCCCTGTGTCGTTCATCGGAGGAATGAGCGGTACTTTCTACCGAGAGTTTGGTATTACGATGGCCATCTCCATCTTGATTTCTGCTGTCAACGCCTTGACATTGTCCCCTGCGCTCTGTGCTATCTTCCTGAAACCAAAGGATGAGGAGCTGAAGGCCGAGGGCAAAGGAAAGACTTCGTTCGTTGGACGCTTCCATGAGGGCTTCAACCGCACCTTTGAAAAGGTGACCAACAAATACAAGAAGGGCGTGCAACGCTTTATCAACAACCACATTCTTACGGGAGTTTCCGTTGTCGTGGGCATTATAGCCCTGGTATTCTTCATGGGAACGACCAAGACTGGCCTTGTGCCTGACGAGGATACGGGTACGCTTTTCGTCACCGTTTCGCTTCCGCCATCGACCGGTCAGGACAAGACCTTGCAGGTGGGTGAGCAGATTGACGCCATGTTGGCTACCAACCCGTGGATTGAGCGTCGTGAGATGATCGCCGGTTATAACTTCATCGCTGGTGCTGGATCAGACCAGGCCACCTTCATTGTGAAGCTGAAGCCTTTCAGTGAGCGCAAATGGGGCATGTTCGACCGTATCAAGTCGGTGTTCACTGGAGCTGGCATTGCTGGCTTGTTTATCGATCCATCCAGTTCCAACTCTGTGCTGGGGATGATTTATAAGCAGACTGCTACCATCAAGGGCGCCCAGATTCTGGCCTTCGCACCGCCTATGGTGTCGGGTTTCTCGGCTACCAACGGTCTTACGTTTACCTTGGAGGATCGTACGGGTGGAGACTTAAACAAGTTCTTTAGCGTGACACAGCAATTCCTTGCAGAATTGAATAAGCGCAAGGAAATACAAAAGGGCATGACGTCATACAACCCGAACTACCCTCAGTACATGGTCAATATCGATGTGGCCAAGGCAAAGCAGGCCGGCACATCGCCCCAAGCCATCCTCTCCACCCTGTCGGGTTATTTCGGAGGACAGTACGCCAGCAACTTCAACGCTTACGGAAAGCTCTACCGTGTGTATATACAAGCGGCACCAGAAAACCGCATGACGATTGATGACCTCAACAATGTGTATGTTAAAACCAATGACGGCATGTCGCCAGTGAGTGAGTTTGTGACATTGAAGCGAACTTACGGGCCTTCGAGTATCAACCGCTTCAACCTGTTCACCGCCATCAATATCAATGCCAGCGCGGCTGATGGGTACTCTTCTGGCCAGGCTATTCAGGCCGTGGAGGAGGTGGCCAAGCAGACACTTCCAGACGGATACACCTATGAATACTCTGGATTGACAAGATCGGAGCAGGAGTCGAGCAATTCCACAGGACTCATCTTTGCGCTCTGCTTCGTGTTCGTCTACTTGATTCTTTCGGCACAATACGAGAGCTATCTGTTGCCTTTGGCTGTGTTGCTTTCCGTTCCGTTCGGACTTGCGGGCGCATTCATCTTCACGCAGCTATTCGGTCATAGCAACGACATATACATGCAGATCTCGTTGATTATGTTGATTGGTCTGCTGGCCAAGAATGCCATCCTTATCGTACAGTTCGCCCTCGAGCGCCGTCAGACAGGTATGGCCATCCGCTATGCCGCCATCCTTGGTGCTGTCGCCCGTCTGCGCCCTATCCTCATGACCTCTCTGGCCATGGTTATTGGTTTGCTTCCTCTGATGTTCGCGTCGGGTGTGGGTCGCAATGGAAACCAAACCCTTGGCGCTGCAGCAGTAGGTGGTATGTTGATTGGTACGATATGTCAGTTGTTTGTTGTGCCGGCTTTGTTCGCCATCTTCCAATGGTTGCAGGAGCGTATCAAGCCTATCGATTTCCATGATGAGGAGAACGAGGAAGTGGCACGTGAGCTGGAGCAGTACGCCAATGGCCCTGCCGGCGACTATAAGGTGGACAACGCACCCATGTAAACAGGAAAACATCCCATTCCCCCTCCCCGTTTCCTGACGGAGAAGGGCAGGGGAGGGGATGTTCGGACAATTTAATAAGGATTCTTATAACATTAGATAATATGACAATCAAGAATATGACGCGCATGACCGGTGGCCGCTTGGTGCTCTTGGCCAGTCTCGCCACGCTCTCGTTGACGGGATGCAAGAGTCTCTATGGCGACTATGAGCGTCCTGATGTGAAGACGGACGGCATCGTGCGCGACCCGGTTAACGACAAGGCGTCGCTGGAGGGGAGCAATGATTTCGGCAACCTCCCTTGGCGCAGTGTCTTCACAGACCCTCAGTTGCAGACCCTAATTGAAAAGGCCTTGGCCAACAACCCCGACCTCCTCAATGCCATGCTCAACGTGGATATGGCTGAGTCACAGCTCAAGGCAGCTAAGCTCGCCTTCCTCCCGTCGGTCACAGTCAGCCCTACGGGAACACTTACCCACATGGGGGAGCATGCTGAAGCCTCAAAAATCTATTCGCTTCCCATTACAGCCAGCTGGAATGCCGACCTCTTTGGAACCCTCCGCAATTCCAAAAAGTCTACAGCAATGTCGCTGCTCCAAACCAAAGACTATCAGGTTTCGGTGCAAACACGGCTGATTAGCAATGTGGCCAACCTATATTACACGCTTCTTATGCTTGACAAGCAGATGGAAATCGTCAATGATATGGAAGGTCTGACCAAGGATACTTGGGACATGATGAAGCTTCAGATGGAGTTTGGACGCGCCCGTTCGACCAGTGTGCAGAGTGCTGAGGCGGCTTATTACAGCGTGAAGAACCAGGCTGTGGACCTCAAACGTCAAATTCGAGAGAGCGAAAACTCCCTTAGTCTTCTGCTTGGTGAGCCGGCACAGACCATTGCCCGAGGAAAACTCGACGGGCAGTCGCTCCCAGAAAACTATGCAAAGGGCGTGGGTGTGGAGCTGTTGAGTAACCGTGCCGACGTGCATGCCAATGAGATGGCACTCGCCAGCTGCTTCTATGATGTGCAGACTGCACGCAGTCGCTTCTATCCTTCCATTTCCATCACAGCCAATGGAGGCTGGACGAATGGGCAGGGAACAATAAATCCGGCCAAGTTCCTGGTGCAAGCCATCGGCACACTGACCCAACCGATTTTCATGAAAGGGCAGTTGAAGGCGGGACTTCGTGTGGCAGAAGACAAGTACAAGCAGGCTTACAACACCTGGCAGAACTCAATTCTTTCGGCAGGATCGGAGGTAAGCAACGCATTGGTGGCCTACAACTCGGCCAAGCAAAGCGAGGAACTGGAGCAGAAGCGCATCGATGTGCTCAAGAAAAACGTCGATGACACCGAGCTCCTGTACAAGCAAAGCTCCAGCACATACCTTGAAGTCATTACGGCTCAGCAGAATTTGCTCAATGCCCAGATTTCACAGGTGCAGGATCAGTTCACAAAATTGCAGTCCATCGTCAACCTGTATTATGCCCTTGGTGGCGGAAGCAAATAATTATAAGACAGAAAGATTATGAGTAGCACAATAATCAGTCCAAAGGCCGAGGTGTCTCCGAAGGCACGAATCGGTGAAGGATGCAAGATATTCCCGTTTGTATATATTGAGGACGACGTGGAAATTGGCGACAACTGTGTCATCTTCCCCTTTGTGTCCATTCTCAATGGCACCCGTATGGGCAATGGAAACAAGATTCATCAAGGCACCGTCATAGCAGCCATGCCACAAGACTTCAACTTCAAGGGTGCCGAGTCTCAGGTCGTCTTGGGAGACATGAACATCATTCGTGAGAATGTGGTCATCAACCGAGGCACCTATGAGGGCGGAAAGACCGTGCTTGGGTCCCATAACGTGCTTATGGAAGGAGTCCACATTTCCCATGATACCCTTGTGGGAGATAACTGCGTGATGGGCTATGGCACGAAAATCGCTGGCGACTGCCAGATAGAAGACGGAGCTATTTTCTCCTCGTCGGTCATCGAAAACGCCAAGACGCGTGTCGGACGCGGCGCAATGATTCAGGCCGGGACCACGTTCTCCAAGGATGTGCCGCCCTACATCATCGCCGGTGGAACGCCAGTGGCATACGGAGGCGTCAATACCACCATGGCACGGGCGGCTGGAATCGATGAGAAAGTCATCAAACACATCGCCAATGCGTATCGTCTGCTCTTCCATGGGCAGAACTCTGTGTTTGACGTTTGCCATCAAATTGTGGAGCAAGTGCCCGATTCGGAGGAGATTCGCACCATCGTCGAGTTCCTCCGCAGTACCAAAGAAGGTATTATTTGCAAATTATAATCATACCTATTGTCAATAACGAATAAAGGGAAACAGCCATGAGGTTGCTTCCCTTTTGCCCTTTATAGACCATCCTGGCTTTTCCCCCGATGTGGAATGGGGCGCATTGTTCGTTTTGCTTAGCGTGGTACTGATGGATGGATCGACCGATTTAGTAGGATGCGGTACACTCAAATCCCATGGCAGTCATGCGGTCACGGATGGCGTCTAATTCTTCGTGAGTAGCCTTTTCGAGGTATTTCCCCGGCGTTTCGCGGTCGATGGTGTAAATCATTACTTCCCTTGGGGCAATGTATTTCACTGCATCAAGCCATGGGCCTACGTACTCCTCGCCCACATTGGTCACATCCTCTCCCTCATCATTCTTTCCTCTGAGGAACATGGTTTGTATGATACACTGCCCGTTGAAGGATTTCATGCCTTCTATAATCTTTCTTACGTCATAGGATGGCAGCTTGGGACGGTCGAGACGTTTGATGTAATCCGGATTCACCGTGTCGAGCTTGAGGATGTTGTTGTCCACTTTTGCCAGGGCAGCATGGACGGCTGGCCTGTGGATGAACGTAGAATTGCTCAACACAGAAATCTTCGCGCCTTGGCAGTAAGTGTCACGCAAGCGTATCGTAGCATCGATAATCTCGGGGAAATGGGGGTTGCCTGTCGGCTCGCCGTTGCCCGCAAAGGTCAGCACATCAGGATGAACGCCATCCTCGTGCATTTCTTTCAGCTTGGCTTCCAGCGCCTTTTCCACCTCTTCGGCCGTAGGAAAAGGCGTGTGGGTGTGGTGAGTGGCGTTGTAGCCACACTCGCAATAGATACAATCGAAGCTGCACAGCTTTCCATCGGCAGGTATAAGGTTGATGCCCAGGGATATTCCAAGGCGACGACTGTGTACAGGCCCATACACGGGAGAGGGAAAAAGAATTGTAGCCATAATGCTGTAGTTGTTTGTTTTCTGCAAAAGTACGACATTCTTTTCATACAGCCAATCTTTCACCCACTTTATCTGCCGTTCAAATACAGACTTAGGGAAATGCCAGAGCTGCCCGAAATCACCAAGAATCAAATAAAACTTAATATATTTGCCCGTCTTGTAATTTTGCGTTACCTTTGCAAAAATATCGGCTTATAGGCCTTATTGCGACTTTAAGAAAAGAAAGTAGAACTTAATTTCGATAATGAAGAAAAAACGCAATCAAGCCCGCAACCACCGCAGCTTGCAGGTTGTCACACTATGTATCAGCACAGCCATGGTGCTGGTCTTGATAGGCATAGTCGTATTAACCGTCTTCACAGGGCACAATCTTTCCAACTATGTGAAGGAAAACCTTACCGTCACGATGGTATTGCAGCCAGATTTGACCCCATCGGAGTGTGCCGGCTTGTGCAAAAGGGTGCAACGCTTAGACTATATCACCAATGTAGATTACACCAGTAAGGAAGACGCACTGAAGGAAGGGACCAAAGAGCTGGGCGCAAACCCTGCCGAGTTTGCCGGAGAGAACCCTTTCACGGCTGAGATAGAATTGCGCTTGAAGGCCAACTATGCGAACAACGACTCCATCAAGAAGATAGCCGCAGACCTGAAGCATTACGAAGGCGTCTCGGATGTGACCTATCGGCAAGACCTTGTGGACAGCGTGAACCACATGTTGCGCAAAATCGGCATCGTACTCCTCATCATTGCCGCGTTGCTCACGGTCGTTTCGTTCTCCTTAATTAACAATACCGTGCGGCTCACCATCTATGCGCGCCGCTTTGCGATACACACCATGAAGCTCGTAGGTGCTTCATGGGGATTCATCCGATTGCCATTTCTGCGTATGGCCATAGGACTTGGCTTGCTCTCGGCACTGCTTGCAGTTCTTGTCTTGGGCATAGGCATGTATGCCCTTTATCGCTATGAGCCGGAAATGTTGACCATTATCGACGGTCAAGTAATGGCCTTTACGGCGTTGGTCGTCTTTGCAGTCGGCATCATTCTCACCACAATTTGCTCCTGGCTGTCTGTCAACAAGTTCCTTCGCATGAAGGCTGGTGACCTGTACAAGATTTAATCTGCCCCGTTTGGTGCCGGGCACATCATTCTAAAGACAACATCACTCACATTGAATATGGAAAAAAGTAAATTTGCTTTCGGCCGCCTCAACTATATTTTACTTGTAGTTGGAGTGGTTATTGTCGTCATTGGCTTTATCTTGATGAGCGGTGGCGCTTCCACCAAGGAAGCGTTCAACCCCGAGGTATTCAGCCCCATGCGAATCAAGGTGGCTCCCGTCGTCACGCTTGCGGGCTACGTTACCATCATCTTCTCTATCCTTGTACGCCCAAAGGATGACGAGAAGAGCACCGAGGCGGTTGCCCACACAGTCAATAAACCCACAAAGGAGGCATAATGGATTTGTTTGAGACCATCATCATTGCCATCGTCGAGGGCCTGACCGAGTTTCTCCCCGTGTCTTCCACGGGTCACATGATTATTGCCCAGAATCTATTAGGCGTCGAAAGCACACCGTTTGTCAAGGCTTTCACGGTCATCATCCAGTTTGGCGCCATCCTCTCCGTCGTCTTACTCTACTGGAAACGCTTTTTCCGGCTCGACCATACGCCTGCTCCAGAGGGCAGTACGAGAGTCAAGAAGTTCCTGCATAAGTGGGATTTCTACTGGAAACTTTTTCTCGCTTTCCTCCCTGCGGTTGTGTTGGGGGCGCTGTTGAACTCCTTTATAGAGCATCTGCTGGGCAGCATTACTGTCGTTGCTGTGATGTTGGTCGTCGGCGGCGTGTTCATGTTGTTCTGTGACAAGTGGTTCAACAAGGGAAGTGATACCAATCCCCTCACAGAGAAGCGCGCGTTCACGATAGGTCTTTGTCAGTGTCTTGCCATGATACCTGGCGTTAGTCGTAGTATGGCTACCATAGTTGGCGGCATGGCCAACGGGCTGACGCGCAAGCGTGCGGCTGAGTTCTCGTTTTTCCTCGCTGTGCCCACTATGCTGGCTGCCACTTGCCTGGAAGTATTTAAGATGATTTTGCACGGAGAGTTCAGCGGAATGTCTGACAACATCTTGACGTTGCTTATTGGATGCGTCGTGGCCTTTGTGGTAGCCATTCTCGCAATGAAATGGTTTGTCAGCTTCCTGACCAAATATGGCTTCAAGCTCTTTGGCTGGTATCGCATCATTGTCGGCTTGGTCATTCTCTTCTTGCTTTATACCGGCCATTCGCTCCAAATGGTTGACTAACGCAAATGGCAATCAACTTCAAGGAAGGCGTACTCATTCCCATTGACAAGCCCTATGGTGTGACGAGCTTCAAAGCGCTCGCCCATATCCGTTACCTCTGCTCCCAACGGGCAGGAGGCAAGGTGAAGATGGGTCATGCTGGCACGCTCGACCCACTGGCCACTGGGGTCTTGGTACTCGTGACGGGTGGCATGACCAAGCAGATAGAGGCTCTCCAGCAACATACCAAGGAATATGTTGCCACGATACAACTGGGCGCCACCACTGCAAGCTATGACATGGAGCATCCTGTCAATGCCACCTTCCCCACAAGCCATATCTCCCGCCAGTTGGTTTTAGACGCCTTGCAGCAATTCATCGGCGACATTGAACAAGTTCCCCCCACCTACAGCGCCGTAAAGGTGAATGGTGTGCGTGCCTATGATGTGCGGCGCAGTGGCAATCATGTGGAGCTGAAACCCAAGCGCGTCCGCATTGACGAGATCGGCCTGCAGTCCTTCGATGCCGACCAGATGCAACTCGTCCTGCGGGTGGTCTGCGGCAAAGGCACTTACATCCGTGCCTTGGCACGCGATTTGGGCCGATCCCTCCATTCGGGAGCTTATCTTACTTCACTTCGCCGCACCCAGGTGGGGGATATTCGGGTCGAAGACTGTATCTCCTACCATCAATTTGAAGACTGGTTGGCTCAGCAAACTATAGAAACAGGAAACAATAAGATATGAAACTATCTCAGTTTAAATTCGATTTGCCAGAGAATCAAGTGGCGCTCTATCCCCACTCGTCCGCTCATACCATCACTCGCCCCAATGGGAAGACCGCAACCTTTCACGTGACAAGGCCCGACGAGGCACGGCTGATGGTGCTTCACAAGCAGTCGGAGACGATAGATCTTTATCATAAGGACGAGAAAGGCAACCCGATAGAGGGAGACTACATCCTTTTCAAGGATCTTGTCAACTACTTTGGAGAAGGCGACGCTTTTGTTTTCAACGACACCAAGGTCTTTCCTGCGCGCCTTTACGGCAAGAAGGAGAAGACCGATGCCAAGATAGAGGTGTTTCTGCTCCGTGAGTTGAACGCCGAAATGCGCCTGTGGGATGTGCTTGTTGAGCCTGCACGCAAGATTCGCATTGGCAACAAGCTCTTCTTCGACGATTCTGGCACCATGGTGGCTGAAGTTATCGACAATACCACCTCCCGTGGCCGCACCCTCAGGTTTCTCTACGACTGCCCGCACGACGAGTTCAAGCGTGAGCTGTTTGCTTTGGGCGAGGCCCCGCTGCCCCGATACATCATCGACAACCGCCCCGACAAGGATGAAGACGGATTTGCCCACGCCACAAAAGAGGATCAGGAGTTCTTCCAAACCCCTTATGCCAAGCACGAGGGGGCGGTCACAGCACCCAGCACGGGAATACACTTCTCCCTCGAGATGCTTAAAATGATGGAGATAAAGGGTATCAACGCTGCCTATATTACCCTCCATTGCGGCTTGGGCTACTTCCACAAGATAGAGGTCGAGGACCTGACTAAGCACAAGATGGACTCCGAACAGATGAACATCGACGCTGCGGCTTGTGCGGTGGTGAACGAGGCCAAGCGCAATGGGCATCACGTATGCAGCATCGGAGCGAGTACACTCAAGGCCACAGAGACTGCCGTGGGTACGGATGGCCTGCTCAAGGAGTATGAGGGATGGACCAACAAGTTTATATTCCCGCCCTACAACTTCGGCCTTTCCGACTCGATGGTGGCCAACTTCTATCATCCCTACTCCACGTTGCTGATGAGCCAGTGTGCCTTTGGCGGTTATGACCTGGTGATGAAGGCTTATCAAGTCGCCGTGGACAACGGGTATCAGTTTGGATGTTTCGGCGACAGCCTGCTCATTCTCAACGATTGATCCGCTTTGCGCCATCAGCTTTACCTCTCCTTAGGCTCCAATTTGGGCAACCGCCGGCAGCTTCTTCTGTCGGCCATAGCCCTGTTGGGCCAACGAGTGGGCAAGGTGGAGCGCGTGTCCTCTTTCATCGAGACAGCCCCATGGGGCTTTGAGAGCGCACATCAGTTTCTCAATGCGTGCGTCCTTGTTTCCACCACGCTCACGCCTCGCAAGGTGTTGGAGGTGACCAAGCTGATAGAACGCGACTTAGGCAGAACCAAAAAGTCTATCCATGGCAAATACGGAGACCGCCCGATAGACATTGACATCCTCCTCTATGATCACCTGCAAGTCAACGATGACGACCTTGTCATTCCCCATCCACACATGGAGGAACGCGATTTTGTCATGATTCCCCTGCGGGAAATCATGTCAAGGGAAATGCCTTCTACTGCTTCGCCAGCCTGCGATACAGATAATGCCCATCTCAACGGCGATTGTTCTCAGGAATAGGCTGAAGCGCTCCCCTTTCCATCAAGGTTGTTTCCCCGTCATCCCCAATCCATCATTCAGATTCATCCCTGCCATTGCCGATTTCTGTCTAATCTCCGTTTGGGGTAAAAAGAAAGCGGACGCTCGGCTTATTGACAGAACTAACTCAACTGTTATCAAATGTCGTTTAGCCTATAATGCGAGAATTTTTAAATTAAAAATCTGAGAAAAATAAATTAAAAACTTCATATTTTTAATTTAAAAATTTTTCAGCCCCACGTCTTTTATACCATCATAGCAACCTTATTGCTAAGCCATTCGTGCTATAAATGGTCTATTCACGACATTTTTCCCAAGAGTAAACTATCCTGCTTGCACTTGTAGTCCATCGGGAACAGTAAACACTTTCATAAACCAAATGCTCGGTCTCAATGTTTATCGGCATGCCATCCGCTTATCATTGAGTTAAGTGCACGATCCCATTTCTCCATCGTTTCCCCTTTTGCAGTGTCCAAAAGTTGGCGTGTTGACCTATCTTTTGTATTGTTCTTCTTCTCTTTATACAATGAAAGGGTACGTCTCTTGAAGTAAGACATACCCTTTCAGATATATTGTTGATAAGTAGATGGCTGTTTTAAGTAGGCGTTTGGGTTATCGAAGGACCACCTTTACAGCGTCCTTGCCCGCCTTTACCACATAGATGCCGCTCTGAGCATTGAGCGTGGTGGTGCTTCCAGAGTTGATCACTGCCACCTTCGCGCCCTCAAGGGTGTAGACCTCAGCCTTCGGTGCTGTGCCTTGGTAGCTGATGGTGTTGCCCGTCACGGCAATAGCAGAGGGCTGCTGTGCGGCCTGCGAAATGCCGTTGGCCGTCTTGTCCACTCCAGTCACGGTAATATCGTCCAGTCTAATGCCGCCGTCATCAGCGAGATCGAGCTTGCTGGTGAATGTAAGCGTCAGGCTTTTGGCCTGCTGTGGCAACTTGATGCCCGTTGCTTTGCTCCAAGTCTTTTTCCCCTCGTCAAGTCCGAGGTTGGCAAAATCAGCCACTTGCGTAGCCTGTCCATTGTCGGCTTTGCAATCTACGGTCATGTTCTTAACATCGCCTTTGTTCTTGCCGAAGGCGCCAAAAGCAAGCTCAAGATTGTCATATCCTTCTGTGGCAATGCCCGTAATGGTGAAAGAAGCGTTGCCTTTGAAGTAAAGATTACCGTTTGCCGAAGCCCCTTCATAGTCAGATGGGTTGTTGTTGCGCACGTTTACGTTGTCATCCGCCGTGGCGGTAGTCCACGAGAACATCGACGATGGGTTGTTGGTCCAGACATGGTTCTCGATTGGTTCATCCTTGTCGGTGGCCGCTGTGCCGAAGTCTTCACTGAAAATCGTCACCGTTGAGGTTGCCTCGTTGTCGGCTGAAATGGTCGTAGTGGGTACACCAGCTGCAATGGATGCAAGAAGCAATCCAGCGGAAAGAGTAAAGTTCTTTGTTCTCATAACTATTTGCTTTTTAATTTTTCTGCAAAATTACCCAGTTGTTGCGACACTCCAATTTCATCCATGTTACGATATGGTTAAGCAGAATAGCAGAAACCCACTTGTAACACGCTTGACACATTATTGTAATAAAAGCATCGTTCCTTTGCAATGTTTATCAAATTTTTTTAAGATTCCGATGACAACGAAAACGAAGATTCGACTCTTTGCGCTGGCCGTGGTGGCTTGCTGCGCAAACCCGGCCATGGCTCAAGGTGATGACATGACCACAACCAAGAAGTTGCCCATGAAAGTTTACACGAAAAATGGCAGACTGCATTTTGAAACTGCCAAGGGCAACTTCCATTGGTGGTTGGACAACCGCATTTACATTGATGCAGCGGGCTACATTCCCACTGAGAGTGTGGATGGCCTCAGGTCGAAGACCAATAAGGACCTTGAGGATGACGACGGCAAGTTCCGTTTCAGCAATGGCGTGATTGTGCGGCGCGCGCGCATGGCCTTGAAGGCTACATTATATGAAAAGTGGTTCACGGAGTTTGACCTCGATCTTGCTTACAACGAGGTGGACATCAAGGATATGTATGTCGGTTATAAGTTCAATGACCATCTTTGGGTGAAGGCCGGACAGTTCAAGGAACCTATGAGTATGGAGAGCGTCACCAGCTCAAAGTACCTTCATAGCATGGAAAGACCTATGCCTGTGGACATATTTGCATCCGGACGGCATCTTGGCGCATCGCTTACCGCATGGGGAAGGCACTGGTGGGCCTCTGGCGGTGTGTTCGGTTCTCAGGTCGATCTGATACAGAAAGAACGCAACCGTGGCGATGATGGCTATGCGTTTACGGGGCGCGTGGCCATTTCACCAGTGCAAAACGATGAGACTACCATCCATATCGGTGGCTATGCCACATACCGCACGCCGGACGGAACGGGCCTGGAAAACCGCATGGTGGAGTTTCGCGGCCTTCCCGAAAGCGAGGTGGACCACCGCCGCTTCGTAGATGCTGAAGTGGAGAACGTCAACCATTATTGTACTTTAGGCTATGAATTGGCTTTTCGTCACCGCAAATGGCTGGCCTATGGTGAGTATGTCTTCACAAGCATCAACCGTTATGGATTGGACGGCGGCAATAAATATGGTCTGAAGAACGCCACCTTCAACGGCTGGTATGCCAAGGCCTCTTACATGATTCTCGGTCAGGCGCGCCGCTACTCGCCCGAAGATGCCGAGTTTGGACCCATGCCAGTGACCCGTAAGGGCGGTAATCTGGAGGTTTCTGCTCATTACAGCACTGTGAATCTGAATGATTTCCACGACGCCAAGGCCGTCATCACAGGTGGTCAAGCCAAGGCCTATTCGCTTTCTCTCAACTGGTATCCGCGCACCAACCTGCTTGTAGGGCTCAACTACACGTTCATGGACAATGACAAGTATGCCGACGCAAAGGGAAATGTCACCGTCGGCGGACAACCCCTCAGCAAAGCGCGTAAGGACGGAATCGACTTCAGCATCCTGCAGCTCCGGCTCATGGCGGCGTTCTAATGCGTATGAGGTGGAGACACCGCTACGATAGGACACACGCAGAAAAGTGAAACTTAAATGAAAACATCCTTTTAGGATAAAAACAGGATAGGCGGTCATCAAAAAACAAGCCTTATCAGGCATTAATAATGCCGCCAATCAATAACAAATTGTCACTTAACAATAAAAGATTTGCAATGAGCAAGAATACAAAACAATACTTAGGAAAATCTTGGAACTCCTGCATCGCGAAAAAAGGAGGATTCCTTTTCATGGCGCTATGTCTGTTGACGACGCTGCTTTCGGGCTGCAAGACAGACAGCGAGAGTGATCTTCTCACTCCGGATGAGGGAGAGACAACAAGCGGAAAAGTGGTTATCAATGAAATATGTGGCAAGCAAGACCCTGACGATGACTGGCTGGAGCTTTACAATCCGTCGAAGGATGTGGCCGACCTTAGCGGGGCACAAATTGTGAAAACAGACGAGGAAGGCAAGGAAGAGGTCATTTTCACCTTCGCAAAGGGTAAGGCCATAAAGCCTGGAGAGTATCTTGTGGTGGCCACACTGACCGGTGAGCTTCAGGCAGGAATATCCAACTCCAAGGAAGTGGGGCTCCGTCTGGTGGCTGCCAACGGTGAGGTGATGGACCAATTCGACCGCGATAAGAATGTGGGCGAGGGCAAATCGCACAAAGAAGGGGGCAGCTACGCCCGCATACCCGACGGCACAGGCTCATGGACTGTTGTGGAGAAGGCCACTCGCGGTGCCTCTAACGGTGATTCATCCACGATTGGTGGTGGAAGCGACAATGGCAAGTTGGTCCTCAATGAGGTGTGTGGTAAGCAGGATCCTGACGATGACTGGCTGGAGCTTTACAACAATTCGAAGGCAGACAAAGACCTTTCTGGGGCACAAATCGTGAAAACGGATGAAGACGGAAACGACGAAGTCATCTTCACTTTCGCCGCGGGTGCAGTGGCTAAGGGCAAGTCCTATGTGGTGGTAGCCACGCTCACAGGCGAGCTTCAGGCTGGCATATCCAACAAAAAGCAATTGGCCTTGACGCTGAAAGCGGCAGACGGCACGGTGATTGACAAGTTTGACCGCAACAAGGATGTAGGCGATGGCGTGCAACACGAAGCTGGTGGCAGTTACGCCCGGGTGCCCAATGGCACTGGTTCTTGGAAGGTCGTGGCCAAGGCAACGCGCGGAGAGGCAAACAGTTAGTATGTGGTTATAGTCAATTAACAATTATCAGTGGATCTGAAAAGCCAAAGTACAATTATGACTCACCGTTTATCCAACCGTTTATCCGCCCTTCTTTCGGTCTCTTCTTACTGGGGAGGTCGGATGGGGGCATTCCTTTTCCTTTTTCTCCTGCCCTTCTTTGTGGGCGCGGAGACCATAAAGTTTGTGTTCGTTTCCGACTGTCACTACGGCCTTTCGCGCACCTTCCGTGGCCAAGAGGGTGTTTCAGCCCAGGCCGTCAGCCGTGCCATGATAGAGAAGATTAACCTCCTGCCCGGGTCAGTACTGCCCAATGATGGCGGCGTTTGTGGTGGACAAAAGGTTGGAGTGATTGATTTCGTGGCCAATACCGGCGACATTGCTAATCGCATGGAACCGGGAATACAGACTGCGGCGTGCTCGTGGGAGCAGTTTTTGGGAGACTGGACGACCCTGCTCGACGTGAAGTGCGACGGCGGTAAGAAAGCGCCGCTCTATCTCTTGCCTGGCAATCACGATGCAACCAATGCCATAGGCTGGTGCAAGCCCATGCATCCCGACCGCGATGCTACGGCTATGGCCGGGATATTCAACCTGATGATGAAGCCCAAAGTAGCACGCACTGCCGAGTCGTTCGACTATCAGGAAGATAAAGTGCAGTATTCGTTTACGCTGAAAGGTGTACACTTCGTGTTCGCGGGGATATGGCCCGACACGCCAACACGCCGATGGATAGAGACCGATATGGCACAAGCGGGTGCGCAACTGCCTGTCATCTTGTTTGTTCATGACCAACCAGATGTTGAGGCTAAGCACTTCATCAACCCCAATGGCAAGCATGACCTCAACCCCGAAGACCGTTTTGAGAACCTTTTGGCGGACACATCGAGTGTGCGAAACCGCAAGGATGTGCCTGTGAAAGAGCGTGCCCAACTGGCTGATTTCTTAGCCAAGAACAGGCAGATTAAGGCCTATTTCCATGGCAACGAGAACTACAATGAGTTTTATCGTTGGCCTGAGGGAGGACAAAAAGAGTCTACGCCCATTTTCAGAGTAGACTCTCCCATGAAGGGTGTGTATTCTTCGGCCGATGAAAGTCTGCTTTCCTTCATCTTCGTCTGTATCGATACCGATGCTCACAAGCTCACGGCAAGGGAGTGTCTTTGGAATGCAGGCAAAGGTTTGAGCTGGGGAGAGCATGCCACAATAGCCTTTTAACTTCGCTTGCAGGGGCTTTTCTTTAGGGTATGCGTACAAAGTTTAACTTCGGACATTATATATTATTTAATTTATAATGTCCGTTGCTTTGTTTAACTAAATTGCCGGGCACAATTAATCTTTATTTATTGTGAGTTTTGGTAATACTCTCTATCTTTGCATCGTCATCCAAATAAAGGGTGGCAACAACTTTTTACGTACAACTTTAAAACAAGACAGAAATGAAAAGGATAGTTTTGGCAGCCGCAATGGCCGCATTCTTGGTAAACGGAGTGTTGGCAGTAAATGTTGAGAATGGCCCCCAGAAAGCAAAGACTGAGCAGAAAGCAACCTGCAAGAAGGCAGACGGAAAGGCTAAATGTGCTAAGGACGCTAAATGTGCAAAGGCAAAGAAGTGTGCCAAGAAGTCATGCTGCAAGGCTGCTCCTGCAAAGAAGAATGCTGGAAAGGCTGGCGCACCTTGCTGCAAGGCACAGAAGAAAGCAGCAGCAAAGAAGTAATGGGAATGGCATAAAGGGCCTACCATACTCTATCAATAACGAAAAGGCATCATTCATCGAGTTGAATGATGCCTTTTCGTTATGTTTCAGAATCACTGATTTCTTTCAATGAGCATGATTATAATTAGTGAATCGAATGGCTGGCTGATAAATTTACTGCTCGGGTAATCCGTGCAGCAAGTCGTTCATGTCACGTTTGAGTTGATCCATGTCCTTGAATACGATGCCGTGCATGCCTGCTTCTCGCGCCCCTTCGATGTTGGCGGGCCGGTCATCGATGAACACACACTCCTCTGGACGGACACTAAACTTCTTGCAAAACAGCTCGTAGATGTCGCGTTCAGGCTTCAGCAAGTGGCAAGAATAGGAAATCAGACAGTCCTCCAACGGCTCGAAGACACGGGGGAAGCGCGCGATGACGTCGTGAACCTTGGTTGACCAGTTGCTCAATCCCAACAAACGGTACCCCTCCGACTTCAGTTGGCACATCCATTCGTACATGCCCACAGTCTCGCCTGTGAAGAAATCGGCAAAGTGATGGTCAAAATGGTCGATGGCTTCCGCATATTCCGGCCACTGACGCTTCTGCCTTTCTATATAATAAGAGAAAGGATGGAGTGCGCGGTCCACCTCATTGTTGAAGCTCTTGGGCAGCACCTGCTCAAAAAAGTGGCGCGCTTTCTCCTCGCTGTGGAAGTACTCTGTGAAATAAGCGATGTAATCGTACTGCACCAACACACCGCCAAAGTCGAATACAATGTTCTTTATCATCTTGTTTCTTGTTTTGGTCATCCTCCATTTCGGGTGACGTGATTTAGTATCTCTTATTAACTTGCTGCGCTGATTTTGTTCGTTCGTGGCATGACTAAGCCCCACTATGCTCCCTCGCGGAGGAAGTCAAGGGCCTCATGTGCCTCCTCATCGCTGATGACTTGGTCCACAATGGGCTTCCCAATGTCTCCAAGCAGCACGGTGTTGATATGTCCATGGTGCGACTTCTTGTCGTGGTGCATGAGCGTAGTCAGCTCCGCATAGTCGTCGCAGGTGATGGGGGGCGTGCCATAGTAGCTGCGTATAAAGTCCACGGTCTGTCGCATGGTGTCGGCGGGGAAGCCCTCGCGGACGGTGGAGAGATACAGCTCGCACACCAAACCGAAAGCCACGGCGTGCCCATGGAGCAGTGCCTTCCTGCCGAGCGACCACTCTTCTATGGCGTGTCCGAAGGTATGCCCCAGGTTGAGGGCTTTGCGGATGTCCTTCTCGTATGGGTCTTGGTCAATGAAGCGCGCCTTAATGGCGATGTTCTCACCAATCATTGTGGACAAACGGTGCCAGTCGGGTTGTGAAAGGTTGAAGTTTATCAGCTCGGCCCAGTTCTCCCGGGTGTCGAGCAGGCCGTGTTTGAGCATCTCTGCATAGCCGCTTCGCAGATTGTCTGAATCCTGACTCTTGAGCCAACAGGGGTTGATGATGACGCGTGTTGCCTCTTTGAACGTCCCAATTTCGTTTTTCATGCCTCCGAAATTGACCCCAGTCTTTCCGCCTACACTCGCATCAATCATGGCCAACAGCGTAGTCGGCACGTTGATGAAGCTGAGTCCGCGCTTGAATGTCGCCGCCGCAAAGCCGCCAAGGTCTGTTACCATCCCGCCTCCCAAGTTGATAACGAGTGAGTGTCGGTTGGCTCCGCCTTTCTGTAGGCGTTCCCAGACGCGGGTGAGTTGCCTCAAATTCTTATTGGCATCGCCATCGACAAGCATGATTACCTCTGCTTGTCGCAAGGTGGGGAACTTGGCTATCTTGCTCCAGCAGTACCGATGGGAGCTGGTGTCGCAGATGACGAAGATTCCATCGTGCTCACATTCGGAGATGGCCAGCGCGAGATCGCTCTCGAAATGCTTTGATAAGATGACTCTTTGTTCCATAGGTTGTTTCCTTTTAGTATATACAAAATTAAGTTTTTTGTCTCTAACTACAGAATAACAACTTCCATCTTTAACAATAATACACATTTTGTTTTCTGCTTTTGCTCAATCTTCGGGCTTAGTGTGCAAGGGAGTAAACTATATAGTCGTGCCTTTATGATGTCCTCGCCGTTTGCTGTTGGGATGATATTCCCTTTCCTTTGATACTGATTAAACCCTGAGGTGGCTTTTTCATCCAACAAAAGGAAGTAATTTCAATATAGGTAAAATGAACAGAAGAAGACGATTTGCAACGCTCTTGGTATTGCTCTTGACCCTATTGTCGGCCTCGGCGCAGCAGCAGACCATCACCGGTCACCTGCTCGATGGGCAGCACAAGCAGCCGTTGAGCTATGCTGTAGTGCAACTGTTAGGCCGCGACAGTACCTATGTGTCGGGCACGACAAGCGATGACACGGGCCGTTTCGTGCTGCAAGCCCCACGGGATGGCAACTATATTGTGAAGGTATCCTTCGTGGGAATGCGCACCCTATGCCGCGATGTGGCCCTTTCCGCTGAGTCGAAGGGGACGGATGTGGGCACGTTGACGCTCCGTCCAGACGAGCATGTGCTCCGAGAAGTGACGATTGCCGCACAGGCTCCGAAGGTCGTTTTGAAGAACGACACCTTCCAATACAACGCTTCTGCCTATCGGGTAGCAGAAGGCTCCACGGTCGAAGCACTGGTAAAAGTACTTCCAGGGGCAGAGGTTAGCGACGATGGTACGGTGAAAATCAATGGGAAAGAGGTGAAAAAGATACTTGTCGATGGCAAAGAGTTCATGACAGGAGACACCAAAACGGCACTGAAGAACCTGCCAGCCTCCATCATTGAGAAGGTAAAGGCTTACGATCAGCAGAGCGACCTGGCCCGAGTGACAGGAATTGACGACGGAGAGGAGCAGACCGTGCTCGATTTCGGGATGAAAAAGGGCATGAACAAAGGATTCTTCAGCAACATCAGTCTATCTCTTGGCACACATGGACGATACAGTGAGCGCGGCATGGCGGCCTATTTTAAGGACAAATTCCGCATGATGGGATTTGCCTCGGCCAACAACGTGGGGGACATGATGTTCGGAGGAGGCCCCCGCGGCGGCTTCGGGCAAATGCGTCAGGGACTGAACAGCAGCAAGATGGCGGGGATCAACATGAACTATGACAATGGGAAGACATTTCAATGGGATGGCTCCCTGCGCTGGAACCATAATGACGGCGACCTCAGTGCCAAGGTGTTTAGTGACAATTTCGTTGCTGCCCAGCGCGCATACAGCAACCGTCTCCAGCAGAAATATACTCGCAGCAACAGTTGGGACGGCCGTTTCCGGCTGGAGTGGACGCCCGACTCGATGTGGAACATCATGTTCCGTCCAAGTTTACAGCTCAGCAAGAGCGACGAACTGGACGTAAGCAGCTCTGCCACCTTCTCCGATGACCCCTATTCGCTTACCGACGACCCGCTCTCGGAGCCGGGATTGGCTGCGGCTGAGGCTGCCCGCGCTCTGGTCAACCGCCAGAAAAACACGACCGTCAGCTATGGCGACAATACCGCTGCGGCCGCATCGTTGCAGATTAACCGCAAGTTGTCGGCCAATGGCCGCAACGTCACACTCCGGTTGGACGGCAACTATAAGGATGCCGATTCAAAAACCTTTTCGACCCAAGACCTTCAGTATTTCCAGATGCTTGACGCAACGGGGCAGGATTCCCTATATCATGCGTACAGATACAACCTCATGCCGACCAAATCGCACAGTTTGGGCGTTGAGGCCACTTATAGTGAGCCGCTGGCCAGCCGCACCTATTTGCAGTTGAGCTATCAATACAGCTACGGATTCAACAAAAGCGACCGCTCCACCTACGATTTCTCCCGCCTGGGCAGCGGCTTCTTCGGGTCTGTCGTGCCCGATTACCGCTCGTGGGGCAGCTATCTGGCGCTGCTGCAGTCTCCCTTGGAAGACTATTTCGACCAAAACCTGAGCCGATACTCTGAGTACAGGACCCATACGCAGAACATCCAGCTCATGATCCGTACCAGCCGGGCGCACTTCCGGTTCAATGCCGGCGTACAGTTGCAGCCCCAACACAGTATCTATCAGCAGGATTACCTCGGCGTTCACGTCGATACGGTGCGCAACACGTTCAACTGGAGCCCCACACTCGACCTCCGCTACAAGTTTTCCCAGCAGAGCAGCCTTCGCATCAACTACCGTGGCACGGCCACACAGCCCACAATGAGCCAGCTTCTGGACATCACCGACAACACCGACCCGCAGAATGTGAGCGTCGGCAACCCGGGCTTGCGTCCCGCTTTCACCCACAGGCTTCGCTTGTTCTACAATGGTTATCGGCAGAAATACACTCAGTCGTGGATGACTTTCCTCAATTTCTCCTCTGTACGCAACGCTATTGGCAACAGTGTGACCTATGATGCCGTGTCGGGAGCGCGCGTTGTGCGCCCCGTCAACATCAACGGCAACTGGAATGTGGATGCTGCGGTGATGTTCAATAGCAGTATCGACACGCTCGGAGTGTGGAATGTGAACACCTTCACGACTGCGGCATACAACCGCTATGCCTCTCTCCTGCAGCAGTCCCGCAGCAGCGCAGTGGAGAGAAACGTCACCAACCAGACCACCTTGGGCGAACGGCTGACCATCAGTTACCGCAACAGCTGGCTGGAGGTAGCTCTTGACGGTTCGGTGGACTACAACCGCACCCAGAACCAGTTGCAATCGGCGCAAGACCTCAACACTTGGCGCTACGCCTATGGTGGCTCCATCAACCTGACTGCGCCCTGGGGTACGAGCATATCGACCGACATCCACATGAACAGCCGCCGCGGATACAACGATGCCGCCTTAAACAGCAACGAATTGCTGTGGAATGCACAGGTGGCGCAGAGCTTCCTGAAAGGTAAACCGCTTACCATTTCGCTCCAGCTCTATGACATTCTCCACCGCCAAAGCAACCTCTCGCGCGCTGTCAACGACATGGGACGCACTGATACGGAGTACAACAGCATCAACAGCTATGCCCTGCTCACCCTGTCCTACCGCTTCAATCTCTTCGGGGGGAAGCCGCAACGTCCCTCTGGTGGGGCACGGCCTGGCGATGACGACGGCGGTCCGGGAATGCCTCCACCCCCAGACGGGGGACGGGCGCCAATGGGTGGGTCAGGTGGAAGGCCTCCTATGGGTGGCCCTGGCGGACGGCCTTTCTAAACCCTAAAGCCTCCCTATCCGGCAATGACAGCTGGCCGAGCAAGAGGAGAATGATGGAAAAACAGCTAAAAGAGAACCTGAATGCTATGCCATTCAGGTTTTTTTCGTATTTTTGCACGGGAGATTTGTGCTCCAATATAAAATGAAGACAAAAACAGAATAACCAATGTTACTAAATTCTTTGTGGATTATTGTAGGCGTGGTGCTCGTCATCTGGGGCGCAGACCGCCTCACTGCAGGCTCCGTAGCTGTGGCAGAGCGGCTGCATGTGCCCCAAATTGTCATCGGACTGACTATTGTTGCCTTGGGCACATCGATGCCCGAGCTGTGTGTCAGTGTCGTGTCCGCCCTCCGGGGCACACCCGACTTGGCCGTGGGAAACGTGGTGGGGAGTAACGTTTTCAACGCATTGCTCATCGTTGGCGTGGCCGCTCTGGTTGCTCCCATGACCATTTCGCCCCAAACTGTCCGCAAGGACATCCCTTGGACACTCGTCGCTTCGGTCATATTGTTGATGATGTGCCAGAACGATTGGGTCATTACGCGCATCGATGGCGCCGTGCTTTTCATCCTTGCCGTGGTTTTCATGTGCCTCACCTTGAGAGGGGCGCAGACCGCCAAGCAGCCTGATGAGCCCGAAGGCCAGCCTTCCGCGACAGATAAAAAGCCCATGGCAGCCTGGTCGGCTGCGCTTTGGATAGTAGTGGGACTGGCCGCACTGATAGGCGGAAGCAACGTCTTTGTGGGCGGAGCCACCGAGGTGGCCAAGGCACTCCACGTCAGCGACGCGGTCATCGGGTTGACCATCGTGGCCGGCGGCACTTCCCTGCCCGAACTGGCTACCAGCGTGGTGGCCGCACGACAAGGGAACAGCGGCATCGCCATCGGCAACGTGCTGGGCAGCAATGTGTTCAACATTCTCATGATCATCGGCCTTACCGGCCTCATCTCGCCCATGTCCATCCAGGGCATCACCACCGTCGACCTCTCCATGATGGTCATCTCGATGATGATACTATGGCTCTTCGCCTTTACCAAGTATCGCGTGGAGCGCTGGGAGGGCGCCGTGCTCGCCACCGTATTTGCCGGTTACATGGTGCATCTCATCAGTGCCGCCATGGCATAAGGCGCAAAAGAATGGAAAAAGTCCTGCCACACTCACTGCGGCAGGACTTTTTCCTTCAAAAAGAAGGCTTCTTCAGAGTTTTATTTGTAACTTTGCACCCGCAAACTTACGTAGGGGTACTTGCTCAACCCCCTTTAACAAAACAAGAACATGGACAACAGTAAAAAGCAGGTGAGTGTGCTGTTTATGCTTTTCAGCATCCTCTTTTGCGTTTGCCTGATTGCGGCAAACACGTTTGAAACAAAGCAAATCTCAGTTTTTGGAATCAGTCTTACGGGCGGGCTTATCGTCTTCCCTGTGAGCTACATCATCAACGATTGCGTCTGCGAAGTATGGGGCTACAGCAAGGCAAGGCTGCTCATCTGGACGGGTTTCGCAATGAACTTCTTCTTTGTAGCCATGGGTGCGCTATGCGATGCCATCCCCGGGGCAGCCTATTGGAATAACGATGCCGGCTTCCATGCCGTTTTCGGACTTGCCCCACGCATCGCCCTCGCCTCCTTCGTGGCCTTCATCATCGGGAGTTTTGCCAACGCCTATGTCATGAGTCGCATGAAACTGCACGACGGGGCACGCCGCTTCTCCGCCCGAGCCATCCTCTCCACCGTGGCAGGCGAGAGCCTTGACTCGTTCGTCTTCTTCCCATTGGCCCTCGGCGGCGTGGTGCCGGCCGATGAATTGCCCAAGTTGATGCTCTGGCAAGTGGTGCTCAAAACGGCCTATGAGGTCGTCGCGCTGCCCGTCACCATCCGTGTGGTCCGCGCTTTGAAGCGTCACGAGGGCGATACCTACGACAGAGACGTAAACTACAACATCTTCAAAATCTTCGACCTTCAACGCTAAATCGCTTTCAGGGCATACTGGAAGATGAGCTGGACGTGTCAGCTCGGGACGCGGCTTTGAGCAACCACCGTCCCCAAGCTGTCCGAGCCACATGGGCATACATAACCTATTGCTTATCAGAAGGTTAAGGTTGATATAGAAAAGGAAGTCAAAAAGGATGAGTTTTTAATTTATTTTTCTGAGATTTTTAAATTAAAAATAGCGGAAAAATAAATTAAAAATATCAGCAATACCATCCCTATCATGCGACCAACCCTGTGGGGTGGGTACACAAAACAAGGGGAAAGGGCATACCACTCCAACCAATGGCTTACCCCATCCTCACCAAATTATTGCATTATGGAGAAAAACAAAAGAGAAGAAGAAGGGCTGCATGCCCTGGGCAAGAAGACCCAATACCGGATGGACTATGCGCCCGAGGTGCTGGAGACGTTTGAGAACAAGCACCCAGATAACGACTATTGGGTACGCTTCAACTGCCCCGAATTTACCAGTCTGTGCCCCATTACGGGACAACCCGACTTTGCAGAAATCCGCATCAGCTACATCCCCGAGCAGCGGATGGTGGAAAGCAAGAGCCTGAAACTCTATCTGTTCAGCTTCAGGAACCACGGCGACTTCCACGAAGACTGTGTAAACATCATCATGAAGGACCTCATCCGCCTCATGCAACCGAAGTATATCGAGATCACGGGGCTGTTTACGCCGCGCGGGGGCATCAGCATTTGGCCGTATGCCAACTATGGTCAGCCCGGCACAAAGTATGAGCAGCTGGCCGAACGACGTCTCATGAGCCACGAATAGCTACACCCGGACACTCCCAGCTTGTCAATTTTCTTACGAACAGGTGGCCAGCACACTGGGCATCAGTCGCCTTTGTGCTCACCCAATGGGTGGGCACTAAAGGTCCTTCTCCTGCTTGTTCACCGCCTCCTGTGCCTTGCGGTTGGCCTCTGTGGCACTGGCCTTACGGTGATACTGCATCACTTTCTTTCCAAACTGAGCGGCCATGGAGTCGGCTGAGAGGTAGACCATGCGCCCGTCATCATGTCCCACGGAGTCGTTGGGAATGCGATTCCCCTGTGCATCGACCGTGTCCTTATAAATATAGAGCCAGCCATTGTAGATATGCCAGCCCGTATAGACCGTCACGGTGGGGTAATACACCGGGCTTTCGTCCTCGAGCGTATTTTGCTTCTGCACATATCCCACAGGCGAGGCGAGATTGTGGCTCATCAGCGTGAAGCCATACTCGCGCGGAACGAAGAGCACCGCCTTCATCGAGTCGGTCATCTCGGCCATGATTTGCTCCTCGGTCTTAGTGGCACTGGGCTTCAGCTTCGGCAGTACCTGAAAGGTCCATGTGCCCTTGAGTTGCTCCAAGTCTATCACTTCCAGCGCCTCATTCTTGTTGTGGGGATTGACCAAGACGGCCACTTCGTCACCGATGGTGATTTCGCCGAAGACCTGCTTGTTCTTCATCGCATTGACAATGTTGTAGCGCACCGGGTCGCCCCCCTCGTTGCGGAGCACCACGATGACAGAGTCGGAGCAGCCGTCGCAAGCCAGCCCGTAAACGGTATGGTCGCCCTTGAGGCGCACCTCGTCGGAGATGGCGCCCTGGTCGCCGCTGGTCGCCGTGTCATTGCAAGCCACAAGAACGGCTAACGCAAAGAAAATCAATGGATAGAGTATTCGTTTCATTTTGTCTATTTGGCTGCAAAGATAGCCAAAAACTGCTAAAAAAGATAATGAGGGGGCGCATTTTGGGATATTTTACCTAATTTTGCAACTCGTATGGCTACACGGTAACCAACTTTTTGTTTTGAGGAAGAAATTGAATTCAATTTATATGAAAAGAAAGATTCAGTTCAGTCTCGTCTATCGGGACATGTGGCAAAGTTCAGGAAAATTCCAACCGCGTAAGGATCAGTTGGAGCGCATAGCTCCCGTTATCATCGACATGGGTTGCTTCTCCCGTGTGGAGACCAATGGCGGCGCATTCGAGCAAGTCAGCCTGTTGGCCGGTGAGAACCCTAACGAGGCTGTCCGTGCCTTCTGCAAGCCCTTCAATGAGGTGGGAATCAAAACGCATATGCTCGACCGCGGCCTCAACGCGCTGCGTATGTACCCCGTGCCCGATGACGTTCGCGCAATGATGTACCGCGTAAAGCACGCACAGGGAGTGGACATTCCCCGCATCTTCGACGGTCTGAACGACATCCGCAACATAGCCCCGTCCATCCGATGGGCCAAGGAGGCGGGCATGACCCCGCAGGGCACGCTCTGCATCACTACCTCCCCGATCCACACATTGGAGTATTACGCCAAGCTCGCCGACGAGGAGATCGCCGCCGGGGCGGAGGAAATCTGCCTCAAGGACATGGCCGGAATCGGCCAGCCGACGTTCCTTGGCCAGCTCACAAAGATGATCAAGGACAAGCATCCCGACATCGTCATTGAGTACCATGGCCACTCGGGCCCTGGTCTGTCTATGGCTTCCGTGCTGGAGGTGTGTAAGAACGGCTGCGACATCATCGATACAGCCATCGAGCCGCTATCGTGGGGCAAGGTCCATCCGGACATCATCTCCGTGCAGAGCATGCTCCGCCATGCCGGTTTCGACGTGGCCGACATCAACATGGACGCTTACATGAAGGCCCGCGCCTTGACACAGGAGTTCATAGACGAGTGGCTCGGCTACTTCATCAACCCGCAAAACAAAATCATGAGCTCGCTGCTCCTGACCTGTGGGCTGCCGGGTGGCATGATGGGGTCGATGATGTCTGACCTCGGTGGCATCCGTACCACCATCAACAACCTGCGCCGCAAGAAGGGCGAAAAGGAGCTGTCCACCGACGACCTGCTCATCAAGCTGTTTGACGAGGTGGCTTATGTATGGCCGCGCGTGGGATACCCACCCCTCGTCACGCCGTTCTCACAGTACACCAAGAACATCGCGCTGCTGAATCTCCTCACCCTCGAGCAGGGCAAAGGCCGCTTCGTGATGATGGACGACTCCATGTGGGGCATGATTCTCGGCCGCAGCGGCCGTGTGCCTGGCGAGATTGCGCCCGAAATCAAGGAAATCGCAGAAAAGAAGGGGCTGCAATTCACTGACGCCGACCCACACACGCTGTTGAAGAATGCGCTGCCCGACTTCCGCAAGGAATTGGCCGACAACGGATGGGATGCCGGACAGGACGAGGAAGAGCTGTTTGAGCTCGCCATGCACCCCGAACAGTACCGCAACTACAAGAGCGGACAGGCCAAGAAGAACTTCCTGGCCGACCTTCAGGCAGCAAAGGACAAAGCGCAAGGCGCAAAGATGAGCATCGAAGAGGCCACGGCCTTCAAGCACGCCAAGGCCGATGCCATCGTGTCGCCCGTCAGAGGACAGGTATTCTGGGAGTTTCAGGGCGACGCAGAGGCCACTCCCGCCATCGAGCCTTACATTGGCAAGGAGTACAACGAGGGCGATGCGTTCTGCTACATCCTGACCCCGTGGGGCGAATTTGAGACCATTCCCGCCAGTCTGGGCGGCAAATTGGTGGAGATAAACGCCAAGCAGGGAGCCAAAGTACGCAAGGGCGACGTGATAGCCTACATACAAAGGAAAGAAAAATAAGAACCGTCCACCCTTCCACCGCATCACCACTGGGAGGGAAGGCGGACGAGCACTGTCTTTTCTCTCAGCGACAATGAGGCCATAAGCTGCGCGTACTGGCGTTCACGCCTTACTATTGAGCGCACCTACCCGGTGACAATGCGCTATGAAAAGGCGGTACAAACCCATCCGACGATGGACTTTCAGAAAATCATAGACCAATATTATCCAGAGGAGAATGCGTTGCGGCGCATTCTCCTTATACATAGTCGGCAAGTGGCGGAGCGGGCCTTGCGCATCGTGGAGGCTCATCCCGAGCTGAAACTCGATGGGCAATTTGTCCAAGAGGCGGCCATGCTCCACGACATCGGCATCTTTCTTTGCGACGCGCCAGGCATAGAGTGCCATGGCAAGGAGCCTTATATCTGCCACGGAAGATTGGGAGCAGAGCTGCTACGCAAGGCAGGTTATCCGCGACACGCACGCGTATGCGAGCGGCATACGGGCGCTGGACTGACCAAGAAGGAAATCATAGCACAGCATCTGCCCCTCCCCGCACAAGACTTCCTGCCCGAAACGATGGAGGAAAAGCTGATCTGCTATGCCGACAAGTTCTACTCCAAGAGCCACCTCGACAAGGTGAAGACCAAGGAGCAAGCCGAGCACAGCCTTTCAAAATATGGCAAAGAGGGCGTGGCACGCTTCCGCGAGTGGCAACGGCTCTTTGAACCCGACATCAAATGACGGACATGCCCACCCTATGAAAATAGAAGAACTACGCCACCTCTTTGCCTCGCTACCCCAACAGGGTGTGCTGGCCAAGCTGCTCCAGGACGACAAGGTGCGCCACATCTGCCTCAACGGACTCGTGGCATCGGCCCCCGCCACATTCTTCGCAGCCTTTGCTGAACAGAGTCCACACCCCATTCTCTTCATACTTGACGATGCCGACGCGGCAGGCTATTTCTACAACGACCTCAAGGCACTGGGCATAGAAGCCCTACTCTTCCCCTCCTCGTACCGACGTGCCGTGAAATACGGGCAACGGGATGCTGGAAGCGAAATCTTGCGGACGGAGACAATGGCCGCACTGGCCACGCAAGACGCCAAAGCGAAACCGCTCTACATCGTCACCGAGCCTTCGGCACTGGCTGAGCGGGTGGTTTCGAAAGAGCATCTGGATGACAACACCATCCGACTGGAGACGGGGCAGCAGGTGGATGTGGTGGAGTTGCAGAAGCGGCTGCGCACGTTGGGATTCCAAGAGGTGGACTATGTGTATGAGCCTGGGCAGTTCGCAGTGCGCGGAAGCATACTTGACATCTATTCGTATAGCTCGGAATATCCGTTCAGAGTCGATTTCTTCGGCGATGAAATCGACACGCTCCGCACCTTTGAGGTAGAGACTCAGCTTTCGCTTCAAAAACGCCAACAGTTGGAGATTGTGCCCGAGCTGGCCAAAGAAGATAACGGACGGCTGACCACTTTCCTGCAACTGCTTCCCAAGGAGACCCTCATAGTGACGAAAGACATACACTATGTGGCAGATTGTATCGGCAAAGTGTTTGACGAGGGATTCTCCAAAAGCGCGCTGGCCGAACAGACGGAGGGAAAGAGCGAGATGGAACAGGAAACCATACGCCAGCAGTTGCAGGCCGAAAGCAAACTTGTGGGGCGCGGACTTTTCCTTACCGACACGCAGAACTTTAAGCTCATAGAGACGGGATGTGCCCCGACACACACGGCGGACGCAACGATAGACTGCCCGACATCACCACAAACCATTTTTCATAAGAACTTCGACCTCCTCATACAAACGCTCCGCAACGATGAAGCTGCAGGAAGAAAGGTATTCATCCTTGCCGACAGCCAGAAGCAGACAGAGCGTCTGCGGGAGATTTTTGCCTCGAAGGTCACTGAGAGCGGCGGGGCGCCTGTGTCGTTCACGCCTGTTGACCGCACCCTACACGAGGGGTTCAACGACGAGACACTGGGGCTGAGCCTCTACACAGACCATCAGATATTCGACCGATTCCATAAATACACACTTCGCTCGGACAAAGCAAAGCAGGGAAAGATGGCCCTGACGATGAAGGAGTTGCGGGAAATGGAGCCGGGCGACTTTGTGGTGCATGTCGACTTGGGCATTGGCAAGTTCGCAGGGCTGGTCCGCGTGCCGACAGGAAACAGCTATCAGGAGATGATACGGCTGGTCTACCAGCATGGCGACATTGCCGACGTCTCCATACACTCGCTCTACAAAATCAGCAAATACCGCAGCGCCGAGACCGGTGAGCCGCCCCGTCTCTCGCTTCTTGGTTCAGGAGCGTGGAACAGGCTCAAGGAAAAAGCCAAGAAGCGCATCAAAGACATTGCGCGCGACCTCATCAAGCTCTATGCCAAACGCCGACACGAGCGCGGATTCGCCTTCTCGCCAGACAACTACATGCAGCACGAGCTGGAGGCTTCGTTTCTCTACGAGGACACACCAGACCAGCTGAAATCGACGCAGCAGGTGAAGCACGACATGGAAAGTCCTCGGCCGATGGACCGGTTGGTCTGTGGCGACGTGGGATTCGGAAAGACGGAGGTCGCCATACGCGCAGCGTTCAAAGCAGTGTGCGACAATAAGCAGGTCGCAGTGCTTGTTCCGACAACTGTACTGGCCTTTCAGCACTTCAAAACTTTCTCCAAGCGGCTGCAAGACATGCCAGTTCGCGTCGATTACCTGTCGCGAGCACGCACTGCCAAGCAAACTCGGCAAGTGACGGAGGATTTGGCAGCAGGGAAAATCGACATTCTCGTGGGAACACACAAGCTGATTGGCAAGTCGGTGAAGTGGAAAGACCTTGGGTTGCTGATTATAGATGAGGAGCAGAAGTTTGGTGTGGCGACGAAGGAGAAGCTTCGTCAACTGAAAACCAACGTCGATACACTCACGCTGTCGGCTACCCCCATACCGCGGACGCTGCAGTTCTCACTCATGGGGGCACGGGACATGAGCATCATGCGCACCCCACCACCCAACCGATACCCTATCCAAACGGAGATTTCGACGTTCTCGAGCGAGATCATTGCCGATGCCATCAACTTCGAGATGAGCCGTGGGGGACAGGTGTTCTTTGTCAATGACCGCATTGCAGGCCTTGCCCCGATAGCAGAGCTAATCCATAAGTATGTGCCTGACTGCCGGGTGGGCATCGGGCATGGGCAGATGTCACCAGAGGAGTTGGAGAAAGTCGTAATAGGATTCATGAACTACGATTACGACGTGCTGCTCTCGACGACCATCGTGGAGAACGGCATTGACATTCCCAACGCCAACACCATCATCATCAACGACGCCCACCGCTTCGGCCTGTCGGACCTCCACCAGATGCGCGGCCGGGTGGGAAGGTCGAACAAGAAGGCGTTTTGCTACCTGCTCGCACCGCCTTTGGCCAATCTGCCGGCCGATGCGCGCCGCCGTCTGGAGGCACTGGAGACGTTCTCCGAGCTGGGAAGCGGTTTTTCCATCGCCATGCAGGACCTCGACATACGTGGTGCGGGCAACCTGCTGGGGGCGGAACAAAGCGGATTCATGGAGGACTTGGGCTACGAGACCTACCAGAAGATTCTCTCACAAGCCGTGACAGAACTCAGAAACGACGAGTTTCAAGACCTCTATGCAGAGCAAATCGCACAGGGTGAGGCCATTTCGGGTGACGACTTCGTCGATGACTGTGCGGTGGAGAGCGACTTGGAAATGTATTTCCCCGACAACTACGTGCCAGGATCATCGGAAAGGATGCTGCTGTACAGAGAGTTGGACAACATGGAAAGCGACAAGGAGCTGGAAGCTTACCGCCAGCGGCTCATCGACCGATTCGGTCCCGTGCCTAAGCAGGGAGAGGAGCTGATGCTCATCGTGCCACTTCGAAGGATGGGGAGACGGCTGGGATGCGAGAAGATCATCCTCCGTCAGGGGCGGATGCAGATGCAATTTGTCTCCAATGTAGAGAGCCCATTCTACCAAAGCACCACCTTTGGACACGTCATCGACTACATCGGGCATCATCCGCGGCGCTGCAACCTGAAGGAGAAGAACGGGAAACGGTGGATGATAGTGTCGCAAGTGGACTCGGTGAGGGAAGCCGTGAAAATACTGAGAGGCATAGATGCCGAGGATAAATAGAAAAAGGGCAAGCCCGAACTGCTGGACTTGCCCTTTCTTATGGATAGAACAATATACTTAATCGGGGAAGATGGGCACCTGTAGCCTATCGCTTTTCGGTAGAGGTACAGGCTCTTCCAGTGATGAAGCGCACTACATGGTTTCGCAATTAGTCTGCTCACCTGGAGCAATCACTTCGTCTGCTGTCATCACGCGCGTCTTGTATCCAATCTTCTCCAGCTGCTTCTGCAACTTCTCAAGACTCGTCTTGTCCGCATCATAGACAATGACGACTTTCTGCTTCTCGGCAGATGGCTGGATGTCTTTCACGCCCTTGACAAAGCGAAGGGCCTCCCGAATATGGTTTTCGCACTTCTCGCACTTCATTTGCGGAGTGGTTGTCAAGATAACCGTCTTGATGTCCTTGGCCGAGACTGCCACAACAGACAACAGCATCAGCAAAAATCCTACTACTCTTTTCATTTTTTCTCTCTTTTATTGATATTCGTTTTATCAACTATATAACGCCTTAGGCTGGCTGATATTTCATTTCAAACATATAAAACATGGAAGAAGGTGAAGCCGGAGCGTGGTCATGGGACAACACGTTCGGGCTTCAGCTGCATAGCTTTAGATGTGGGCGCGGATTCCTGCGTAGAACATTGCGCCACTCACCGGGCCATAAACCAGTGTGGGGTCGAAGCTGTCGCCCCACGGATGGTCATATCCCATGATGGGATGTTTCTGCTTATAGCCAGTCAAATTCTCACCTCCAGCATAGATAGAGAAGTTGCGGAATTCGCGGGTGACCTGTACATTGAGGGTGGGATAAGCCTTGAAGGTGTCGTTCCATGAGGGCGTTCCGTCTGATTTCGTATAGGACAGGGGCAACCGGCCGCCGCCATTGAGAGCGAAGGTGGCATCAAACTGCCAAAGGCCCAGCCCCGGTTTGTAGCTCGCCGTAAACAATCCCTTGTATCTGCTCTGCAAGGGTTTGGTGCGAAGCACGCCACCATAGGTTGCCCTCACAAGGTTATAACGATAGGCTGCAGTAAGGTCAAGGCCCTTGATGGGCGTAAGACTGGCATCAATCTGGAATGTGTGAGAGTAGCTTCGGCCGTTCAAGTCGGAGATGGTGATGGTCTTCGGATCGCTATCGTAGTCGATGATGGTCTGATTGAGGAAGTGAGTATAATAATACTCGGCGTTTATCTTGAGTGTCTTCTTGGCCACCGGTATCATCAAAGAAGTGCTGACCCCATAGTTCCAGGCCTTTTCTTGCCCCAACTGGCCAATGACGAGCTTGCGTCCGCTGGCCATGACATAATTGTTCTCGGCCAAGACATGAGGAGAACGGTATCCCTTACCAGCCGAAAGGCGCAGCGTGACGACATCGTTCATCACCCATTTGACATGAGCACGTGGCGTGATGAAGGTGCCATAAACATTGCTGTGGTCCACGCGGAGACCCGCCATGGCGATGAAACGCTGGTGAAGGTTGAACGTGTACTGGGCATAAGCGCCTGGCACTGTCTCGCTTTCAATCCGCCGTTCGGTTGGAAGGGTGGCATCATGCACCAGTCTGACGTTCTGGTGCAGGTAGTCGTGGTTGAGACTTAGGCCCGTAGAGAGATTATGGTCGTGTCCAAGATTGGTCTCAAAGATGAGCGAGGCGTAAGCATTCTTCTCATTCACGTCATAGACTTTGAGTCCGTAGCCGGCCTTTTGCTGGTGCATGGACACGTTTCCCACCAAGGCAATGCTGCTCTCCTGCTCATTCTCGAAGACATAGGCGTGCTTCATGGAAGCCTCATAGCGGTTGGTCTCGATACCGATCTTGTACAAAGGGGTGTCATGATTAGCCCCAGCGTGGCCGTCCACCTGGCCAGTACTGCGGTTTTCCTTCAGCGCACCGATACTGCCATGGAAAAGGTAATGGCCTGCACGGGCAAACCAACGGTTCTGCAAATTGTATTGTCTCACCTGTGGATCATCCTGAATTCCATCCCCATTACCGTCATGATGATTCCAGTTGTTCTCAAAATGGGCAAGCAATTCGGTGGCCACATTCTCGTTGCCGTTGATATGAAGGTTGGCCATAGCGTTGGCTTCAAACTTTCCCATGCTGTTGCCATAGACGTTCATCTGCACCTTCTGCTCATCCTCGGGCTTCAGATACTGAACGTTGATCTGTCCCGTCATGGCCTCATAACCATTCTTCACCGAGGCGTTGCCCTTCGAGACCTGTATGCTGTTCATCCATGAGCCTGGGACATATCCCAAGGCGAATGGTGCAGCTGAGCCCCGAAAGTTGGGCAACATGTCGGTCAACATCTGGACGTAGGTGCCACCCAGTCCGAGCAACTTTATTTGCTTAGCACCCGTGGCGGCATCAGAATAATTGACATCGACGGAAGGATTGTTGACGAAACTTTCGCCTAAGTTGCAACAGGCCGCCTTAAACAACTCTGCCTTGAGCATAGTCTGACCATTGACGGCACCGCCCATAGAACGGACCGTCTGCCGTTTGGTCACCGTCACTTCATGGATACGCTGATCCGGCAGCACGACATCGGTCGTGTCAATTGGCGCCCCAACTGGGTGATCGGCAGCCATAGATCCATCCTGAGCGTAGGTAAGGGCGGGCAACAGCAAGGAGACTGTCGCTAAAAGATACTTATTCATTCTGATCGTCTGACTTATTCTCATTGATAATAAAAATATATTTCGCGCACCTGCACGAATATTTGACGCGGCAAAATTAGAAACATCATGCCGCAACCAGGTTGCAAAACGCTGAAAGGGGTAGTTAAAAATTGTTGCGCTTCCGTAGCTCAATCTTCCAACAAAGACCTATGACAACAAAAAATCCTTGCAACTTTTGGAGTTGTAAGGACTTTTATGGGTGGAAGGTGGGACTCGAACCCACGACATTCAGAACCACAATCTGACGCTCTAACCAACTGAACTACGTCCACCATATTGCCAAACAAGACTTCTTGTTAAGCGGGTGCAAAGGTAGGAAGATTATTTTGAACACACAAATTTTGGCAGTTTATTTTTCAAAAAATCTTTAAGACCCCACACCCTCTTGTCATCCTACTTTAAAGGCTGGGAAGACCTGACGCTCCGAGCCATACTCACCGCGAAGGGAGGGAACAAGCATTGTGCACTTATTCTGTGCTCCCGCCATGTCCACTACTATGGTTTGGACTCCCACTGCCGCCGTCCTGGACTTGAGTCGTGTCCTCAGAAGCAGGTTGATTGGCATTCTCCTCTGGGGCTTCCTCCACTTCAGGCTCGGGTTCTGTGGTGACCTCAGGCTGCTCAACAAAGGTGTCGACCTTCATTGGCGGAGTGGTATCCACTACTGGCTCTTCGTAAGGAATAGTGTCAACAGGAATATTATCGGGTTCGTTGGGTTGGGTCTTGGAGGTGTTATACATGGCAAAGCCAATCACGCAAACAACAACCAGCACCACAGCCAGACCAATCCACAGCCAGCGGCGGTTGGGATGGCTGCCTTCATCGACCGTATCAGCTTGCCAGGGTGCTCTCCTTCCACTGTTCGTGGGCTTAGGAGGGGTGTAGTGCTCGCCCTTAGCTGCATTGGGTAGCGTTATCTGCATCACGCCATGACACTCGGGGCACTGGCACTCGATAGTCTTTCCCGGCTCTGCATCGATGAGGAACTGCATTCCGCAGTTATCACACGTAATCTGATATTTCATATTTCTGTATTCTTTTAATGTGGGTCAAATCTGTCCTTGACGCAGCTTCTCCAGCTCAGGCCTGACGGTATTGAGCACTTTCTCCGTTGCCCCTGTGAGATTTTGGACAAAATCTGCAGCACAGTGCGCACTCTTCTGCAAGTAGTCTTCATCTTCCGCAAAACGGTTCATCAGCTGTGCGAACCCTGCATCGTCACTCACCTCAAAGCCACCTTGGGCGGCAATCAGCCCTTGCGCCTCCTGAAAATGCTTGTTGTTGGGTCCGAATATGACGGGCATACCCCATACCGCTGCCTCCAAGACATTGTGGATACCCACGCCAAAACCGCCGCCGACATAAGCCACCTGACCATAATGGTAAACAGAGGAGAGCAGACCGAAGCAGTCGATAAGGAGGACATCGGCATCAGCCACAGCCACTTGATCCGACTGAGTGTAGCGGACGACTTTCTTTCCTTGCAACAACTGGCGTATCTGAGCGAGGTGTTCCTCCTCGATAACATGAGGAGCAATGATTAATTTCCATTCTGGATGAGAGGAGAAATAGCGCAAGAACAATTCCTCATCGGGCAACCAAGAAGATCCTGCTACGAACACACGATGGGAAGTTCCAACAAACTGCTCGATCAAAGGCAAACGCTTCCGCTCCTGTTTCACCTGCAGAACACGGTCGAAACGGGTGTCGCCCACCACATCAACCTGCTTTATACCGATAGAGGAGAGCAAGCGACGGCTTTCCTCATTCTGAACAAAGAAGCGCGTGAAGCAACGCAATACGCGTCCATATTGCCGGCCATAGGGACGAAAGAAGATCTGTCCAGGCCGGAAAATGCTGCTCACACTATACACTGGCACTTCCCTGTGGCGCAAGATGTGAAGATAATTGTACCAGAATTCATACTTGACGAAAAACGCCATCACTGGTCGCACCAGACGGAGGAAACGCCTGGCGTTGGATATAGTATCTATAGGAAGATAGGTGATGATGTCCGCTCCCTGGTAATTTTTCCTCACCTCATAGCCAGAAGGAGAAAAGAAGGTGAGCAGAATCTTGTACTCTGGGTAGTCGCGGCGTATGGCTTCCATCAATGGACGACCTTGTTCAAACTCTCCAAGCGATGCGGCATGAAACCAGATATAATGTGCTGAAGCCTCGACATGCTCCCTGAGCACGTCGAAAGACGCCTGTTCGCCACGCCACATTTTCCGCACTTTAGAATCAAAGAAGGCGGCAATGCGGACACCTATCTGCATGACGCACATGATGATGTTGTACATAGCCTCTATAAGATTGGTGATTTGGAATTGGAAGAGTCACGGAATGGCCGCGTACCCACAGACAACTACCCTAACTCTTCGATGGCACGATGAAGGCGGCGAAGCGTCTCCTCCTTACCAAGGAAAGCCGATATGTCGAACATACCAGGGCCTTTGCCGATACCGACCAGTGCCAAACGGAATGCGTTCATCACATCACCGAGCTTGTAACCTTTCTCCTCAACCCACTTCATCACCACTGGTTCCTGACCCTCGACCGAGAAATCGTCGATGGTCTGGAGCAGTTGCGCCAGTTCGGTCATCTGTTGTGCGGAGTAATCTTTCCAGCGTTTCTTCACCGTCTTTGCATCATACTCCGTCGGAGGGATAAAGAAAAAGGCGCAAAGCGGCCACAGCTCATGGACGAAATCGACGCGGTCTTTCATCATGTGAACCACCTGACGCACGCGATCCATCGTCGTATCCACACCGTTGTTAGCCACAATGGGGGCAAAGAGACGAGCTATCTCATCATCATCTTTCCTCAACATATACTCGTGGTTAAACCAAATGGCTTTCTTGTAGTCGAACTTCGCACCCGCCTTAGAACATTTGGTGATGTCAAACGCCTTCACCAGCTCGTCAAGCGAGAAGATTTCCTGCTCCGTTCCGGGATTCCAGCCGAGCAATGCGAGGAAGTTGACCACAGCCTCTGGGAAATAACCGCTTTCGCGAAAGCCCTTACTGACCTCTCCGGTCTTAGGATCTGTCCACTCCAAGGGGAATACTGGGAAGCCCAGACGGTCACCATCGCGCTTCGACAGCTTGCCTTTACCCTCGGGTTTGAGCAATAATGGCAGGTGGGCGAAGCGGGGCATACTGTCCTCCCAGCCAAAAGCTTTGTACAAAAGCACATGGAGCGGCGCACTCGGAAGCCACTCCTCACCGCGTATCACATGAGTAATGCCCATCAAATGGTCATCGACAATGTTTGCCAAATGGTAAGTAGGCAATTCATCATGACTCTTGTAGATTACCTTGTCATCGAGAATGTCGCTTTTGACGTGTACATCTCCACGAATCATGTCGTGGACAACGACCTCCTGTCCGGGCTCCACAAGGAAGCGAACCACATATTGCTCACCGTCATCGATGAGCTGCTTGACCTCTGAAGCAGACCGGGTGAGCGAGTTGCGCATCGTCAATCGCGTGTGTGCATCATACTGGAAGTTTTTCACTTCAGCTCGTTTCTGCTCCAGTTCCTCTGGTGTATCAAAGGCGTAATAAGCCTTTCCTGCGTCGAGAAGACGCTGGACGTACTCCTTATATATATCCCTGCGCTCACTCTGACGGTAGGGTCCGTGGTCTCCACCAAAGCTGACGCCTTCGTCGAAGTGGATTCCCAGCCAACGAAACGATTCCAAAATGTATTCTTCCGCTCCAGGAACAAAACGGCTCGAGTCCGTATCCTCTATGCGAAAGACCAACGTTCCCTGGTGCTGGCGGGCAAACAAATAGTTGAACAAAGCCGTACGGACACCGCCAATGTGCAACGCTCCCGTAGGGCTGGGGGCAAACCGGACTCTCACGCCCGCAGACGTAGCCCCATCTGTTTTTTTCTCTTCCATCATAAATTAATCCGCATGGATAGCCTAATTTTCGGCAAAAGTAACGCTTTTTTTCGATTATACCATATTTTTTTCGTAATTTCGCCGAGTAAAGGCGTTTCCGCCCAGCAAGTAAGGGCTATAACCAATCAAAACAAACATTACGCATCATGAAGCAATTCAGCCATTACGGCGACAGAGACTGGACTCCCCTGCTTATGCGCATGGCACTGGTACTGGCTACTGTGACCATCATCGTGTTGTTTTTACCACGCGACAGCAACAAGCTTCTGCACTATAGCGAGGGCCAGCCGTGGACTGACGGGGTGTTGATAGCTCCTACCGACTTCCCGGTTTTCAAGTCCGAGGCGGCTTTGAAGTTTGAGCGCGACTCCGTACGGGAACGGTTTCAGCCCTACTTCAACTGGGATGACCATGTGGAAGAACAGTCTCTGGAAGATTTTCATGAAAGATTCAAGGCCGGCATTCCTGGTCTGACAGGCAATTATGTCCATATCATCGCCCAGAGACTGCGCCAAATCTACCAGCGTGGAGTGCTCGACCCCACCCAACTCTCGCAGTTCAGCGACGGCGACTCTACAACTTTCATCCGTGTGGTGACGGGGAAAGAGGCCATTACCCTGCCTACCGACAGCGTATTAACCACATTGGGCGCATACCAATACCTGTTTCTCGATGAACGGCTGATGCCCGTCAGGGCAAAACTTCAGGCCTGCAACCTCAACGACTTCATCTCGCCCAATCTCCGATATGACCGCAAGCGCAGCGAGATGGAGCTGAACGACAACCTCAGTCTCATCACCCAGGCCAGTGGTATGGTGCTGAAGGGGCAGCGCATTATCACCCAAGGCGACATCGTAACGCCGAGAATGATGCTTGTCCTCAGCTCTTACGAGCGCGCCATGGCCAAGCAAAGCGCGTCAAAAGACGAGCTACGCTCTACTATTGCGGGACAAACCATCTACACACTGCTGCTGGTATCGCTCTTCACTCTATATCTGACACTCTTCAGAAAGGATTATTTCAAGAAGCCGCGCTCCATAGCCATGCTCTATGCGATGCTTGTCTTCTTTCCCTTGCTTACGTCTTTCATGATGAAGCATCCTTTCTTCAGCATCTACATCATCCCCTTTGCCATCTCACCCATCTTCGGACGCGTGTTCATGGACTCCCGCACGGCCTTTATCCAGCACGTCACCACCATCCTCATCTGCGCCGTGGCGGTGAAATACCAGTATGAGTTCATCGTCGTGCAGCTCGTGGCAGGACTCGTAGCCATCTATTCTCTCCGAGAGTTGTCACGTCGAAGTCAGATATACCTCACCGCATTGCTCGTCACAGCAGCTTCTGCACTGGCCTACTTCACTCTCCAGCTGATTCAGACGGACGACCTATCAAAACTCGACCGGGCTATCTACTATCACTTTACCGTCAACGGCTTCTTCCTTCTCTTCGCCTATCCGCTGATGTTGGTCATCGAGAAGACATTCGGATTCACCTCCACGGTGACGCTCTTCGAGCTTTCCAACACCAACAACCCTCTGCTCCGGGAACTCAGTGAGAAAGCCCCCGGCACTTTTCAGCACTCCATCACGGTGGGCAACTTGGGCGCAGAGATAGCCAACAAGATTGGGGCAAAGGCGCAACTCGTGAGAACAGGCGCACTCTACCACGACATCGGGAAGATGAAGAACGCCGTCTACTTCACAGAAAATCAGGCGGGATTCAACCCACACGACAAATTAACAGAGACTGAAAGTGCGGCCATCATCATCGGACACGTTGCCGAAGGACTGCGAATGGCCGAAGAACATCACCTGCCACAGGTCATCCGCGACTTCATTGCCACCCATCATGGCACGGGACTGACGCGATACTTCTACGTCAAATATAAGAATGAGCACCCCGACGAGGATGTTGACGAAAGCCTTTTCCGCTACGCTGGTCCCAATCCATTCACTCGTGAGCAGGCCATCCTGATGATTTGCGACACAGTAGAGGCCGCATCGCGCTCGATGAAGGAATACTCACCAGAGAGCATAGGCACTCTGGTGCAAAAAGTCATAGAAGAACAAGTGCGCGAAGGCTTCTTCAACGACTGTCCCATCACCTTCCGTGACCTGCAAACAGCCAAGAACGTACTTATCGGACGTTTGAAAGCCATCTACCACACGCGCATATCCTACCCTGAGCTCAACGAAGAGGCACGGAAAAATGTAGAGGAAAAGAAAGAGGAGGAGGAAAAGAAGCAGGCAGAGTTGATTGAACAAAGGACCGAGGGTACGGAGTAAACCAAGCATGGCGTGCCCCATTCCCATGCCTCTGAATGACCATTCGTCCGCCAGATTTTTCCGTCTTCGGCCAGCAGATAGGCACAAGGTGCTGCTAATTCAGCAATTCAAGTTGTGATACGGCTGCTTTACACGCTCGCCGTCGGCACGACTTAACACAAGAAGAGGATGAAACTTGTCTGTCCGCCACATAGGTCGACAAGTTTCATCCTCTTCTTATTTATTTACGAGCTATAATTAAAGGCTTCTGCGATACACTTCTATCACCTCCTCACGGGTCAATGTATGGTAACCTCCCGTGTTGCGCGGACATACGTCGGCATACTTTTCGATGTCTTCTTCCTTTGCACCGACCTCCGTAATGGTCATGGCCATACCAAGCTCACGCATCCAAGCCTCCATTTTTTCGAGTCCTTCGATGGCCACAGCCTTGTCGTCCTTGCCTTCAGCACTGACGTCCCATACCGTCTTGGCATAACGCTTGAAGCGTGATACGGCCTCATCGCTCTTCTCCATCAGCAGCCGATAATAGGCGTCAGTGACCGCAGAGAGCGTGTGACCGTGTATGGCATCGGTGAAAGCGGCTACCGATTGACCCAGCATGTGTACTTCCCAGTCGGTGGCTTTGCCACACTCCGTCAGCCCGTTCAGCGCCCATGTAGCCGTCCACATGATGTTGCTGCGCGCCTCATAATCCTTGGGATTCACCAGCGCCTTGCGCGAACTGACGACCAGCGAGCGCATCAATCCCTCGGCTATGTAGTCGCTCGTGTTGTCGTCACTGCCCGAAAGGTACTGCTCCAGAATATGGCACATGATGTCATAAATGCCCGCCACCATGTGATACTTCGGCACTGTATAGGTAAATTCGGGGTTAAGAATAGCGAAATCCGGGTTGCGGAAGTGGTTAAAGAGCTTCAAATCCTCCTTGTGCGAGGAAATGACCGCGCCACTGTTCATCTCAGAACCTGTACCCGTCATGGTGAGTACTACACCCACTGGTGTCCACTTGCTGTCGAGTTTTCCGAAATTTTTGAAGTAATAATCCCACGGATCTCGTTGCTGATAGGCAGACGCCGACACGGCTTTTGCGTAGTCGGCCGTAGAGCCTCCGCCGACGGCGAGGATAAGATCCACCTTTTCCTCGCGCACCTTGCGTGCTCCCTCCAGTACTTTCTCGATATCAGGATTGGGCTTTACACCTCCATCGTCGATAACAACCTTACCAGCTTCGTTCAACACCTTGATGACCTGATCATATATGCCAAACCGCTTTATGGAGCCTCCACCATAGGAAAGCATGACCTTAGGGCCATAATTCTTCAGCTCCTGGCCGAGCAAACCCAGCGCACCCTTACCAAAATGTATCTTGGTAGCGTTGTGATAAGTGAAATTACCTAACATTTTTCTTTAACTTTAATGATTGATTACACCTGCAAAAGTAAACTGTTCATCCTGCCTCCATGTGCCATTTTTACAGGAGGCCTTACCAATTTGTTGAGCGTATCATTGCCTAAGAGCAGAAAGAAAGTCGCGAATGCTGGGGAACAACAAGTTGCATCTCTCCCTCAACAAGTCCTCATCGGGCAGCGGGCCGGAGTTGATGGCTACAGTAAAACAGCCTGCCGCCACACCGGAACGCACGCCAAGCGGTGCATTCTCCACCACAATGCCTTCCCACGGATGCAGGTTACCCGCCTTTTTCAGTCCTGCCAAGTAGGGGTCAGGTGCTGGCTTGCCATGCTTCACGTCGTAGGCAGTGGTGATATGGGCTTCTTCAAGGAAGTCACCAAAGTCGTGGAGCAGTCTTTGGATAAGAGGACGCTGCCCGCTTCCTGTCACTACGTTGATGGTAAGGCCGTGTTGGACGAACCATTGCATCAAGTCGCGCACGCCATCGAAGACATGAGTCTCCGGCAACTCGTGGAAATAGTGTGTCTTTACATCGTACATCCGTTGTGCTTCAGCCTCATCGATGTCGCGTCCGAGCTGCTCCTTCATATAGCGGCGGATGGTATCCACGCCACGCGCACCCTCGGTGGCGTAGGTGTCTGCATCGGTAAAGTGGAGGCCAAAGCCGCCCATGACGTGCTTCCACGCCTTCGCATGAGTGGGCATGCTGTCATAGAGCACACCATCCATATCAAACAGCACCGCCTTTGGGGCAAATTGCTCATAGCCATGCTGCGCCAAATATTGTTTGATTTCTTTGTCGAACATAATCGATTACTAATTAAAAATCCCGCAACACGACTTGGTGTTGCGGGCAAGAAGCTACGCCTCAGCTTCCAAGCGTTTCTGAATTGCTTTGCTCTCAGCCTCGTAACCCGGCTTGTTGAGCAGTGCAAACATATTCTTCTTGTATGCCTCCACACCTGGTTGGTTGAAGGGATTGACCCCCAGAACGTTGCCACTGATGCCACAGGCTTTCTCAAAGAAGTAGATGAGCTGTCCTATATAATAAGCATTCAGGCGCGGCATGGAGATGCGTATTTGCGGCACACCCCCGTCGCAGTGGGCCAGTCTCGTGCCCAACTCTGCCATCTTGTTGACCTCGTCAATCCGCTTTCCCTCCAGGAAGTTAAGCCCGTCGAGGTTCTCCTCGTCATGCGGGAAATGCAATTCATGTTCTGGCGTCTCCACACTGAGCACCGTCTCCCAGATGGAGCGCTCACCCTCCTGAATCCATTGTCCCATGGAGTGGAGGTCGGTGGTGAAGTCACAGGCCGCAGGGAAGATGCCTTTGTGGTCCTTACCCTCACTTTCTCCAAAGAGCTGCTTCCACCATTCGGCCACGAAGTGGAGTTTCGGTTGGAAGTTGGCCATGATTTCGATTTTCTTTCCCGCCTCCTGATAAAGGGCGTTGCGTACAGCCGCATACTGTGCGGCGATGTTTTCACCATAGGGCACGTCGATGGCCGTAGCCTTCTCCATGTCCTGTGCACCGGCCACCAACTGGCGGATGTCCATCCCTGCCACCGCTATGGGAAGCAAGCCGACGGGGGTAAGGACAGAGAAACGTCCCCCCACGTTGTCGGGGATGACAAAGGTCTTGTAGCCTTCCTTGTCAGCTGCGGCACGGGCCGCACCCTTGTGTGCGTCGGTGATGGCGACAATCACGTTCTTGGCCGTCTCCTTGCCGCGCTCAGCCTCACATTGTCTCTTCAGCAAGCGGAAAGTAAGGGCGGTCTCGGTGGTCGTTCCACTCTTCGAGATATTGATGATGCCGAAGCGTTTTCCCTTCAAATAGGTGGTCAACTCGTAGAGATAATCCTCACCGATGTTGTTTCCCGCAAAGAGAATGATGGGGTTCTGCGTATCCTTGACCAACCAAGCGAAGCTGTTGTCCAACGCTTCGATGATGGCACGCGCCCCTAAGTAGGAGCCGCCGATGCCTGCTACGACTACATAGTCGCACTCCTTGCGGAGGGTATCGGCCACGGCCTGAATCTCATCGAGCGACGCCGGTGTGATGCCCGACGGAAGATGCAGCCACCCGAGAAAGTCATTACCCGGACAGGTGCCGTTCTCCAGTGCGGCCTGTGCAGCCGCGACTTGTGGCGCGTAAGTCTCCAATGTGCCTGGACTGAGGAAGGAGAGTGCCTTACTGATGTCTAAACGAATCTTTTCCATAAACCTATTGTATTTTCAAATGTGTGGTTATCATGCTTTTGGCTGTCGCCGTCATCCCTTGGTTATATTCATTTCGGGATGGGTCATCCGCCCGATGGCCTGGGCGGCAGAAGTCTTTTCATAGAGGATGCGGTGCACCGTGTTGAGCACTGGGGTGTGGAGACGAACGTGGCGGGAGCGCAAGTCCTGGGCAATGACGTACATACACTTCGTGCCAAAATATCCCTCGGCTATCATCTCCATCTCGGCCTGTGCTGCCTTGACAGTATAGCCGCGCCCGATCATCGAGCCAAAAGTGAAGTTGCGCGAAAGCCTTGAATAGCCCGTAACGAGCAAGTCGCCCAGGTAGAGCGTGTCGAGCATGTCGCGCCAGATGGGATTCAGTGCACTCAAGAAGGCGCTCATCTCCTGCATGGCGTGGGTCATGAGCACGGCGTGGAAGTTGTCACCATAGCCCAACGAGCGGCAGATGCCTGCGCAGATGGCATAGACGTTCTTCAGCACGGCTGCATATTCTATGCCTACCACGTCGCGCGAGGTCTTGGTCTTGATGTAGTCGGAGCGCAGCACGTCGCAAAACGCAGCGGCCTGCGCTTCATCGGTACAGCCCACGGTAAGGTAGGTGAGCCTGTGTTGGGCCACTTCCTCGGCATGGGAAGGACCTCCGATGCACGCCAACTGCTCCTCCGGCACGCCAAACCGCTGGTGGACGTACTCTGTGAAGACGGTATGCTCGCCAGGTACGACCCCCTTGATGGCAGTGACGACAAACTTCTCGCGTAAGGGGACACGCACCTTGTCGAGCAGCTCCTTGGTATAGGGCGACGGGGTGACGAAAAGCAGCGTGTCGTAGCGCGACACAATGTCGTTGATATCGGACGAAAAGTCTATCTCCGAGATGTCGAAAGTCAGGTTGCGGAGGTAGCCGGGGTTGTGACCGAGCTGCCTGAAGCGGTCGATGGTAATCGGACGCCGCACGTACCACCCTATCTCGTGGGTGTGTTCCACTATCACTTTGGCCAGTGCCGTGGCCCAACTCCCACTGCCTATGATGGCTATGCGTCCGTTTCCCATCACCCTTCGCTACTGCTCATCAGTTTACCAGCGTGCCCTATTCCTTGGCCACCGACGACTGCACTGCGTCAATCCAGTGCTGAATCTCATCGACCGACGGCTTCTCATAGCCGAGCTTATACTTCTTATTAATCTCGCCAATCTTCTGTTGCAGCCCCTGCGCCTTCTCGCCGCTAATATCCGTGAGGAGGTTGAAGCCCGCCTTGCGCAGGACATACACCCACTGCTCGGGCACACCGACCTTCGCCCAGGCCTCAATGCTGTCTTGAGGCATCTTCTTCTCCGGCTTCATCTGCGGGAAGAGGATCACCTCCTGTATGGTCTCCTTGCCCGTCATGAGCATGACCAGGCGGTCAATGCCTATGCCGATACCGCTCGTCGGAGGCATGCCATACTGTAGGGCGCGCAGGAAATCATGGTCTATGATCATCGCCTCGTCGTCGCCCTTCTCGCTCAGACGCATCTGCTCCTTGAAGCGAAGCTCCTGATCGATGGGGTCGTTCAGCTCCGAATAGGCGTTGGCCAGCTCCTTGCCGTTGACCATCAGCTCAAAGCGCTCGGTCAGTCCGGGCTTGCTGCGGTGCATCTTCGTCAGCGGCGACATCTCGACGGGGTAGTCGGTGATGAACGTTGGCTGGATAAACGTGCCCTCGCAGAACTCGCCAAACAGCTCGTCGATGAGCTTTCCCTTGCCCATCGTTTCGTCCACCTCCATGCCTTTGCTCTTGCAGAAGGCGCGAATCTCGTCCTCCGTCTTGTCCGAGCAGTCGAAGCCGGTCTTCTCCTCGATGGCCTCAAGGATGGGAAGACGGCGGAATGGTGCCTTGAAGGACACCAGATTGTCACCATGACGCACCTCAGTGGCGCCGTTGTTGACCGCCTTGCAGATGGTCTCGAGCAGCTCCTCGGTGAACGACATCATCCAGTTGTAGTCCTTATACTGCACATACAGCTCCATGCAGGTGAACTCTGGGTTGTGGAACTTGTCCATTCCCTCGTTGCGGAAGTTCTTTCCTATCTCATAGACTCCCTCGAAGCCACCGACAATGAGCCGTTTCAAGTAAAGCTCCGTGGCAATGCGCATGTACATATCGATGTTGAGCGCATTGAAATGGGTGATGAACGGACGCGCCGACGCACCGCCGGGGATGGACTGCAGCGTAGGGGTTTCGACCTCCGTATAGCCATGGCGGTCAAAGAAGGCACGCATCGTGCGGAGCACGGTGGCCCGCTTGAGGAATGTTTCCTTCACGCCATCGTTGACCACCAGGTCCACGTAGCGTTGGCGGGCGCGCAGCTCGGGGTCGTCAAACTTATCATAAGCCACGCCATCCTTATACTTCACGATGGGCAGCGGCTTCAGGCTCTTCGCCAATAGGACCAGACGCTGTGCGTGAACGCTTACCTCGCCCATCTGGGTCTTGAAGACAAAGCCGCTCACACCGATGAAATCGCCAATGTCGAGCAGCTTCTTGAACACCTTATTATATAGGTCTTTGTCCTCGCCCGGGCAAATGTCGTCGCGCGTGACATAGACCTGCACACGCCCTTTGCTGTCCTGAAGCTCCACAAAGCTGGCCTTCCCCATGATACGGCGGCTCATCATGCGCCCCGCAATGGTCACCTCGCGTTTTTCGCCCTCTTTGAAGTTTTCGACGATTTCGGCCGAAAAGGCGTTAGTAGGAAATTCTGCTGCGGGATATGGGTCTATGCCCATCTCGCGCAACTGCTGCAAACTTTGCCGGCGACCTATCTCCTGGTCGCTCAATTCCAAAATGTTCATCTTGCCTGAGATATGATCCTATGTTGTTTTTTACTTGGTCTTGACAAGGCCGGTGGACCGCAACGGGTTGTGTTCCAACTGCCCTGACACCAACTATCTGCTTGCAAAGATACGAAGAATATTCCGAATGGCATGTTTTTTTACTGTTTTTAGCGCACGATGAGAACGGGGAAAGCGAAAAAACGACAACCCACATACAAGCCAAAAGTTGTCATCGACGTAAGCGGTAAACTTGTCTGCCCAAGGCTTTTATCCAGACTGAAGGCAGCGACTTCGCCATAATTCTGCCGATTACGCTTTGTCTACCTAACTATTCTTCCCCCACAAAGACTGATTATGCTTCAAGTCACTTGCAAAACTATCCGCCTGAAAGATGGACAACAGACTTTTCACTTCCACACCTTACGAGAACTTTCGTCTTTGCACAGTCACAAAGTTGGTCCTATAGCCCGTCGGTTTATCGCAGAACTTTTTACCTTTGCACGACAAAAGTAATATTTCGAAAACATAATGGAGGAAAGCGCATGAGCAACTACACCATAAAGCAAGCCAAGCCGGATGATGCCGGCACGATAATGCGGCTGATGGACGCTGCCCGAAGAACCATGCAAGCTACCGGGAATCCCACACAATGGCCTAATGGCTATCCAACAAAAGAAACCATAGAGGACGATTTGGAGCATGGCGACTGCTTCCTTGTATGCGATGTCCAAGGCAAAGCGGTAGGCTCGTTTGTCTTGCGCAAAGGACCAGACCCGTCGTATGCGCATATCTACGACGGGAAATGGCTGGACAACTCCAGTCCATATTATGTAATACACCGGGTGACCAGCCTGCCCACGGCGCACGGAATATTTGCGGCAATCATCGACTTCTGCACACGACACACAAACAATCTGCGCATAGACACCCACCGCAACAACACCATCATGCAGCATCTTGTGAAGAAACATGGATTCAGCTATTGCGGAATTATCCATCTCGACAATCCCGAAGGCGATGAAAGGCTGGCCTACCAAATGGTATGCGATGAGGAAATCAGCAGGAAAACAGCAGCTGGAGACAAGAAAACGGCAAGGTAAATAAGGACGAGCAGAACCCACCAAACCGCAACTTGACGCAAGATAATTTTCGGCCGGCTGCAAAAGGGGCCATATTAGCTTGTAAAAGAGGCTCTATTACGCTGTAATAGAGCCTCTTTTGGCTCGTCATAGAGGCCCTATTGCAAGCCAATAAAGCCCCTATGGCGCAACCGCTTATTTTTAACGTGAAAAAGACACAGCGGAGAACTTCCGCAAAGCGGTTATCTGATGACTTCCTTCGTCACCTTACCGTCTGATTTTCTGACGATTACAATACCCTTACGAACAGGATGCCTCATGCGGACACCGTTGATACCATAGCTGGCGGAGGACGTGTCAGCATGCCGTTGCGGGGCAGAGACCGACGAAGTGCCGCTCCCCTTAATCCAAACTATGTCCGACTGAGCCAGCTCCGCACCTTTATAGATGGTCTGAACGCCCACACTGTCGAACGGCTGATAGAGGTTGAACTGGTGGATATAGCCCTTGATGTCGCCCGCCGTGATGCCTCCGCCGTCGTACACAAGGTCGCGTTGGTCGGTGAAGTAGTAGGGTACCTCGGTCATTTCTTTCTCCAGTCCCTTGTAGGTCTGCGGACGGAAGACAAACGGCGTGGTGGAATTGTCTACGAAAACGCGGTAGTAGAGGTTGTCCTTGGTAAGGGTGTTCCCTCCGTTCACGTCAAAAGGCTCAAACTCGAACCGCACGCTCTGGCAGCCTTCCTGTCCGCTACCACTTGGCTCAAGGTAGGGAGCGGGATTGACCAACGCCCCTGTCGAGGGCATGGCGAGCAGCTTCGGGGCTTGGTAGGCATCGGAATAATAGACCTTTTGGTCGCCCACGTTGATGAGAAGTACTTGCTGCTCATCGGCACTCTCATAGCCGGCGGTGGCCGCATTGTACCCCAGCTTCAGCTCTGGCTGTAGCACATAGGGCTCCAACTCGGTGGATTCTTCCAAGTATTTTCCCGGAACGGCAAAGAGATGGAGGCATGACCAACTGTCGACACCGAGGTATTGGGGCTTGACGGTGAGTCCCTCATCGGTCAACTCGCCCATAACCCAGTAGTGTTCGTCGTAGTTGGAGACGTAGGGAAGCTCCCAATAGAGCTTGTTGCCGTCGCGGACACTCACCGACGCCACCGTCTCGTCGGTCTGATAGAGGTTCAGATAGGAGAAGTTGTGTACGTCCGTGGGCAACTCCTCGGGCCGCGCGGTGGGCTGATAGCTGAGGGGCACAACAGACATCTTGCCCTCACCATAGCAGCTCCATCCCCCTGAGGCGGTGGAAAGTCCGAGGATTACGCTGGGCAGCCCTTCCTCATTCATCCCCTCCCCTACCATCGTGAGTGTGTCGCCGTGCAGGGTAAAGCGCACGTCTGACTCGGACTCGTCTGGGCTGTAGCTCTGCATGTCATCGCCGAGGGTGGTGTATGAGAGGCGGCGGGCATAGAACACCGTGCCGTCCTCGTCCTCAAACATGGCCTGTGGAAGACGGGCCACGAGCGTGCCGTCGCCCATGTTGTCGAGCTTTAGCCAGGTGTCGGTGGGGAAAAAGGTGAAAGGATTCTTGAGATAGACATCCCCATTGTCGGCCACTACGTAGTCGGCAGTGTAGAAACTCACGCTGTCCAGGCAGCCATAGCCTTCGCCTGGGTCATAGAAGCTGGTCGCGTCGCGCACCTGATTGGCGTGGAGCGTGCCCTCGGGAGTCTCGTAGAGAATGTCGCCGGCTTCGGG
>DLLX01000017.1:84986-85430 GCA_002479145.1 Prevotella sp. UBA7551
CCTGTGCGGCTACATGGGATGAGAAAAGCGCCGCAAATGTAAACGGAATAAGGTTGAAATGTTTCATATATATTGGTAGATTGATTGATGTCTTTTTCGGTTGCGGGCAGCATTTTGATTCCGCTATTGGCGGATTAAGGAATCAGATACCAAATGTAACCGCAGTAGACGAGCACAAGCACTGCCCCCTCCCAACGCTCGATGGTGTACTTGGTGTAAGAGAAAAACCAGAGCATGATGGTCGAGATGAGCATGATGTAGAGGTCGAAGTTGGTGATGCCCTCGATGTGCATGGGCGAGATGATTCCCGTAAGTCCCAGGATAAAGAGGATGTTGAGCACGTTGCTGCCCAGGACGTTGCCTATGGCAATGCCGCTGTTGCCCTTTCTGGCGGCCACAACACTCGTTGCCAGTTCGGGCAAAGAAGTGCCGCCGGCCACGATG
>DLLX01000050.1:0-18761 GCA_002479145.1 Prevotella sp. UBA7551
CGAAGACGATCTCCTCACCGGTGTCCTTCGACGGCTTAATCAGGTAAGGAACTCCGTTATGGATGGGGTATGTGCCCTTCACGGGAGAAAAGACGATCTGCACCTTGCCGTCAGCCTGCCGCTGAGCCGACTCGAATTGGCAGATTTCGACGTCGTTTCCAAACGTCCACCGCATCTGCTCCCAGCTGCGATAAAACGGCAAACAGAGGGTGTACCATCCGCCATCGGCCTTGAACTGCCGCTTCCACGAGACCACCAACTGCTTTTGACCGTCCAACTCCGCTATCTTCCCGCTATTCACCGCGTCCACACTGGAGCCATCGAGGACAAGGTCGGGGTCCACTACGTCTACAGTAACGATAATCTTGCCCAACCAAAGTGAGTTGTCGATGTTCTCAAAAGTGATGGTCTTAGTTCCATTAGAATATTTCCAAGTGGCCTTAGACTTGTCGGAATTCGGTGTGATTGTCCCTATCTTAGATTTATATATCTTTATGCTGGAACAATCTTCCTTTTCATTACCATTTACCCCCTCTTTTGAAAAAACTATCTTTTTGATTTTGTAGAGGGACGTGAACGTCAAGGTTGTGCCAGAATACCAATGGTATTCGGTTGTAAAATTGGCAAAATTGTCCCACGTGCTTTCAATTTTCACCTGCCCTTTGGCCACACTCCAAGAAGCCGCACCGTCCTGAACAAAATGATCTTTCGTTGCGATAAACTCCACTTGCACCTCCTTCGCCTGCAACAGGAGACAAGAGAAGAGCGATAATAGAATTGCTGAGGTAACTTTTTTTAGTCGCATATTCAAAACATAAATCAATTTTTGCAAAGGTAAGAAAATGGAATTTAACACAAAAGAAAATGACTTCGTTTTATTGTCCAACACCCATTTTTTGTGTTTCTTGTTCACAAACCGTGGAAAATCGCCCCCTAACAGTAGGACATACCTCTGCCCGACAAGACGCTTTGTGCCTCTTTTCACCTATCTGCGATGACTGAAGCAGACACGAAAAAACGGGATTTCTTCATCTTTCTACGAAACCTAATGACTTACTTGGGATAAAATCCTGTTAGAAAAGGCTTTTCATCGTGACTGCATCACTTTGTCTGATGGCTTATACCAGCGGATGGGGCTATACGCCAAAAAGAATCGGAAGTGCTTATCGACTCTAACCGAATGACAAGAGAATTGTTATAATTTTTCTCATCGGAGAAAAGAGAGCACTCAAGCACGCAAAAATCACATCCGCTGCATATTGTCAGGGAATCGCAACGAATATGGATTCAAAACTAACTGATTATCAACACGTTGCAATATAGCCCATATTGCGTTGTAATATAGGCTATATCGCCCTGCTTTATGGGCTAAAAAGCAAGCCGATATGGCCCCTATTGCAAGGCCAAAGCAACGGCTGGGCCACACTGACACTCCAAAACCAAGGCGGAATAGAAGGAAACGTAAACAAATTTCCGTTCCTTATATTCCACACCAAAAGCGGGCAGAGCACCCCAACAGGAGCGGCTCTGCCCGTATTCATAGTCACGTGGAATGGCTTGGGAGCGTTACTCCACGATCACCTTGCCACATGTCGACTTGCCATCCTGCTTGACAGTGACGACATACAGCCCACGAGGAATCGAGGTCAAGTCGATGCTGCCTTGCGTGGAGACCAGCACAGTCTGTCCAAGGCTGTTGCGCAGGGTCACGCCATCGGCCTGTCCTGCCACGTTGAGCGTGCGTCCATTGAGGACAAATGGTGTCGACTGGTCTTCCCTGGCGGCAGTAATCCCGTTAGATCCAAGGTCGGAATAGTAATAAGTGCCGACCTGACAGTCGAACTCTTTGCCCGCAGCCACATAGCGGCGTGCCTCGGTCATCTTGTGATAGGGCTTCGTTCCCGTCCACATCACGATTTGGTCGACGGGCACGGAGTAGTCGTAGCTGTTGCCTTCTCCCCATCCCGGAGTCCACTCTCCATTCACCCAGCGGTAGTTGAGCTTGTTGATGCGCACGGTGTCGTTCTCGTATTCATAGGTGAACCGTGAGGTGTACTCCCAGTCATCCGCTCCAGTGCCTTTGCCCATCTGGTAGTAGGAGTCGACAACGTTGCCGTGGTCATCGAAGATATACTCCTCTCGGATGTCGGCAATCTTCTTGTGTTCAGCGTCCTGGGTGTAGTTATAATAGATTGAACTTTTCAGCTTGAAGTCGCTGGTGTAGTCATAGGTCTCCTCAAACTGTGGTGTCCATTCGTTGGTATCCAACGGCTTGAGCGTCTCGTAGAGATACATGGTGAGGTAGCGATTGTACAACATCTTCTCTATTCGCTGCGACTCGGGCAGCGAGATGGCGTCGCGCAGCACACGGACGGTGGTGTCACGCACGATGGAGTCGGCTCCGTTGATGTAGTAAGTCTTCCCTTCGCTCCTGTAGTCGCCGTTGTCCAGTTTTTCTATGTCGTAATAGGTGGCCACATCTTTAATATAGTTATGGTCTGGTTTCGGCATCCCATAGGCCACGTCGCTTTTCATGATTCCTGTCTGGGGGTCATATTCGATATAGGCAATGGCATTCTGAAGTTCGCCCCAACCAAAGTCGTAGCAACCCACCCAGTCCTGCTTCTCAGGATTATAGTACAGGACTTCCTGTACGGTGCAGAGCCTGTTCTCATTCCATTGCTGCTTGATTTTGTAGTAACTCATCCACTGCTGCGTGTCAGCCATCCACTTAGAGTTGACAAGTTCCGTGATATATCCGTAGGGAGTGTACTTCACGTCCTGCATGTCCACGGATGGTTGCCAGCTTGTTCCGTCCCAGCTGTAGCCTTCCATGTGGGTTTGGAAGTTGTTTTCATCGTAACTTGCCTTGCTCCATGACTGGTTCACCCAGCCCTGCGCTGTGGCATCGTAGGCGTAGGTGTGCTCCTCTATCATATTGCCACGCTCGTCATAGGCGTATTCTCCCTTTGAGGTAAGCACCCATTGTCCGTCACTGTACTGAGAGATGACTTGCTCCACGCCGAGTTTCTGGTCGTTATAAACGTACTCATGCTTTTCTCCATAGTTATAAAGTGGGCTGATGACCGATTGTGTGAGGCAGTAGCCATCCTCGTCCCAAGTGTATTCATACTGTTCCTGAGTCACCCATTCCCCGTTGACGTAAACCTGTGCGATGGCCTTCTTGGGTAGTTTAGTGTCATCGTAATAGTAGAAATAGGTGCGCGAGTAGCCTTCTCCCGTCGAGCGGATGTTGGTCACGATGCTGTCAAGCTGCTGCTTGTATTGCCCATCGGCCTTGAATCCCACACGGGAGGGACGGATGGCCTGTGCAAATGAGGTCTGCCTGGCAGCGCATAAAGCCCTCTCCATACGCTCGCGAGGCTGGGCAAAAGAGTGGGTAAGGGATGTCTCGGCCAGCCTGACGGGAGTTTTCTCGATGAAGCTGATTCGGCCTTGCATTCCCAATGTACCAGGGAAGGCCTGCGGTAATGAACTTTGTGCTGCCACAGTCTGCGTACTAAAAGCGCAAATGGCAAGACAGACGGATGTCAAGAGTTTGGTTCTTTTCATGATGCAATCCTTGTTTTGGTTGTGAAACATGGTTGAAATTCTCAGTTGCAAAAGTACGTATTGCGACAAAATGGGACAAATCCATGTTTTTTGGATTCAAAAAAACGAACGAAAACCCATTTCAGTTCTGTTGATTCTACAAGCTAATACCTTACCCTTCTTGCGAAATTCTGGACACCAGGCATAGGCTTTTCCCTTTTTGTTTTCATGAAAACAAACGATGGAATCAAACGAAATAGATGCTTGTGTTGGCAGCAAGGGTACACTCCAGCAACTTTTCACTCTTGTTTTTTCTCCATCCGATGGTCCTCGGTGGCAAACTTCTGATAGACCGAAGGGGTGAGTCCTGTATATTTACGAAACTGAGCTATGAAGGTGGACGAAGCCTTATAGCCCACACTCTGCCCGATGGCAGCGATGGTAAACTGCCCGCTACGCGCGTTTTCCTCCAGTCGTTCACATGCTTTCTTGACTCTGTATTCGTTGACAAGGTCTGTAAAGGACTTACCATAGTGGTCGTTGATGACGATAGACACATAGCGGCCGTTCGACCCAACGAGCTTGGCGAGCGTGGTGACCGTAAAGTTTTGCTGGCAGAAATCATCGGATTCCTCCATTACCCGCCGTATGCTGTCGAGCAATCTCTGCCTCTGTTCATCCTTCAGACAACTGGCGGCCTCTTGCTTCTTGGCCGTCCTCAGCTCTTCTTCCTCCGTGCGCCGCCGGTTGATGTCATAGAGCTTGCGGTAGCTTTCCTCCAGCCGCCGCTTCTGGCGGAGCACAAAGAAAAGAAGGATGGATATGAAAGCCACGGCAAGTACACTCACCAGAAAGAGCAACTGGTAGAGACGGGCGGTTCTTCGGTGGGTTTCTTCCTCCTGATGGAGACGTGTAATTTCCTTGTTGGCCTTGTCAACCTCGTACATGAATTGCTGGTTCTTCACCACATTGAACCGTTTTGCATTGTAGATGGAGTCCACAAGATTAAGGTACTGCGCATCATACCGCTGCCCCAAGGCAGTGTTTCCCTCGCGCTTATAGAGGCTTCCCAATGTGCGGATGGCATCGGGAAAGTAGTGCATCAGGTGGTTGGCCTCCGCGGTGTCCATGCAGAGCCGGGCGTATCTCACAGCATTGACCCTATCACCCAAGGCAATATAGTTGCCATACAGTTCCTCGTAAGCAGAGCAAAGATATGTCACGGGGAGCTTAGCACGCACGGAGAAGCTGGCAAGGCCATCGAGGACACGTATGGCCTGAGCATGTCGTGCTTCCTTGGAAGCCAGCAGTGCCTTGGAGAAACCGAGCATAAACTGATTGATATCGGTGTGCGGACGTGGTGTGGTAAGCATCAGTTGGCGGTATTTCCGAGCTGCCGACAGGTCGCCGCGGTCGATACACACACCAAAGAGGTTGGCAAGTAGCTTGAAAGAGAGGCTCTTGTCACCCTTTGGACGGATACAGAACCCTTTCTTGAAGTACTCAAAGCCCTTGTCATAATCCTTGAACACACAATACACTTTTCCTATATTATTGTAGAGCAAAGCCAAATGCGCTTTTGAGGATGACCCCTCACTGAGCCGCAGTCCAGCCTGATAGCTCTCCAGGGCATTGATGTAGTTGCCGCGCCCATAGTAGATATCACCCGCTTTCAGGTTGGCCAGCGCACAGTCGGCCATCTCCTCGTCGGTCATACGGTCGGTGGTGCGGGAGCAAACCAGCATGTACATCACCAGCGCCTTGTCCTCCTGTCCGACTTTCAGCAAACTGTCGCCCTTGTGAAGAACCTGCTTCGACGATTGACCACGCACGCTGCGGATCAACGGTGAGTACTTGCTCTCGCTTGAAGCCGATGCCGTCAGCGCAGCGAGAAAGAACAGGAGAAGAACAAATAACTTAGAAGTGGGATTATTCATCTTGATGGTCATATTGTAATCGAGCCGCGAGAAATGCTTCGCCATGCGCTCTATAATCGTTGTTGGTGACAACCTCAAAAGGAAAAGAGGAAGCTTTGTCACTTGCAAAGTTAGCAAATTTGTACGAAACCGTCCATCTTTCCACCCCACTTTTCATCCTAACCCACAGGGCCGTCAGCATAAGCCAATGCGTGGTGAGAGCCAGATGCTTTGACAGTTGCGCTCATGCCAGCTCTTGTTTTAGCAAGGAGTAATGTATGAAAAAGACAGTTGAATGATTTACTTTAACTGTTAGCGACATTGAATCTCCCTTCTCATAAGAGACAAAACCTGCCAGATGTGGCGTGCAAAGAAAACTGTCTGGTTCGTGCCCTCAACGTAAAAAAAATAATACTGAAAGATAAAATACCTATAATTAGGTAAGGACTCAGAATAATTTTTGTACCTTTGTGTCCGAAAATGGATTCGGCTTGAGTTGTACATTCACAGGATAATAACCAATAAAACCTCAGCCCGCCCTTTAAGATAAAGATTCATACGTTACAACTATAAATACATACTTAATAGATTCTATTATGGTTTATTCAACAGAAGTAAAGAACATGTGCGTTGTAGCCCAAGGCCCCAACCACGGTCCCGCTCCTATTCCTGAGGAAGGAAAGTGGGTCTATTCCAAGGAAATTGCTGACATTTCAGGTTACACCCACGGCGTGGGATGGTGTGCTCCGCAGCAGGGTGCCTGCAAGTTGTCGCTCAACGTGAAGAACGGCATCATCCAGGAAGCCTTGGTGGAGACCATCGGCTGCACGGGCATGACCCACTCTGCTGCCATGGCTTCTGAGATTCTTCCTGGAAAGACCATTCTTGAGGCCCTGAACACGGACCTTGTGTGCGACGCTATCAACACGGCCATGCGCGAGTTGTTCCTCCAAATCGTCTACGGACGTACGCAGAGTGCATTCTCCGAGGGCGGTCTGGCCATCGGCGCCGGCCTTGAGGATCTGGGCAAAGGTCTCCGTTCGCAGACGGGTACGCTCTATGGCACTCTGGCCAAAGGCACACGCTACCTGGAGCTGACGGAGGGTTATATCACCAAGCAGTTCCTCGACAAGGACAATCAGGTGTGCGGCTATGAGTATGTACACCTCGGCAAGATGATGGAGGCCATCAAGAACGGCATGGACGCCAACGAGGCCGTGAAGAAATTTACGGGCAAATATGGCCGTACCACTGCCGAGGAGGGAATTGTTAAAGCTATTGATCCACGTAAAGAATAATAAGGAGATACACAACTATGATTAGAAAGGTAAATTACGAAAGTCAGGAACGCCGCGAGGCGCAAGTTCTTGCGGCTCTCAACGCCGAGGGTATCAAGAGCGTAGAGGAGGCCAACGAGATTTGCGAGAAGGCCGGTGTGGATCCTTATCAGATGTGTGAGGACACACAGCGCATCTGCTTCGAGAACGCCAAGTGGGCTTATGTCTGTGGTGCCGCCATCGCCATCAAGCGTGGATGCAAGACCGCTGCCGACTGTGCCGAGGCCATTGGCGTGGGCCTGCAGTCCTTCTGCATCCCTGGTTCCGTGGCCGACGACCGCAAGGTGGGTCTGGGTCATGGTAACCTGGCAGCCCGTCTGCTCCGCGAGGAGACCCAGTGCTTCGCATTCATCGCTGGACACGAGTCGTTTGCAGCAGCCGAGGGTGCCATCAGAATTGCCGAGATGGCCAACAAGGTGCGCAAGCATCCGCTTCGCGTCATCCTCAACGGACTGGGCAAAGATGCCGCTATGATCATCAGCCGCGTAAACGGTTTCACATACGTCAAGACCGATTTCGACTACTATACGGGCGAATTGAAGGTCGTTGACCGCATCGCTTACTCCAACGGACCGCGTGCCAAGGTGAACTGCTACGGCGCAAACGACGTGCGCGAGGGTGTGGCCATCAACTGGCATGAGGACGTGGATGTCTCCATCACGGGCAACTCCACCAACCCGACCCGCTTCCAGCACCCTGTGGCAGGTACTTATAAGAAGGAGCGTCTGGCTGCCGGAAAGCCTTACTTCTCAGTGGCTTCTGGTGGCGGTACGGGCCGCACACTCCACCCGGACAACATGGCTGCCGGCCCCGCTTCTTATGGCATGACCGATACCATGGGACGTATGCACTCCGACGCTCAGTTTGCCGGCTCTTCCTCTGTGCCTGCACATGTGGAGATGATGGGCTTTCTGGGCATGGGCAACAACCCGATGGTGGGTGCAACCGTGGCTATTGCCGTGGCTGTTGACCTTGCCATCAACAAAAAGTAAAGGCTTGTAATAAAAGCATTTGCGCCATATACATCCTCCACGATCATGAATGTGATTGTGGAGGATTTTTTATATCGGCCGGCTTGTTGCCGTAGGAAAAGAGCACAACGCCTTCCACTGGATAAGGATGACGTTCTAAAACCGAAAACGTTGATGAGATCAAAATCAACTATGAAATATAAAGACGCCTGACAGCCTTACAAGAAACGGGCTTATACTCAACATCAACTTCAATGAAACCGTTTCTTCAAAACGTGCCAACCACAGCGTTTTTGTTTTCATCTCCCACTACTTATTTTCTTCACTAAACAACCTTAAAAAAGATGTCCGTTTCCCTATTTTACATAATTAACAGCTTGAAAGTACGCTTGTTTGGATAATTCTGCTTAAATTTGCAGACAAAACGTCCACCGAAAGGGTAGGCGCGCCGTTTTCACTGCACCCCGTTAACAGCCTCTGCAGCGGGAACGCACAAACAGAACAACATCTCAAGAATGAAAATACGCAAGATTTGGCCGCTCATGGTCATCCTTTCCGCCGCCATAACGCTCAGCTCATGCCTTGGCGACGACGAAGAGCAGACCGACAACACCTATTCTTATTATAATGACGCGGGCATCATCTCCTTCTCCATCGGCACACTGAAGCAGTATCGCGACACTGTGGCGCAGGACGGTAGCGACTCCACCTACTATGTAAACATTGTTGGAAGCTCTTTCCCATTCGTCATAGACCATGTGAGAGGGAAGATTTACAACCCCGACTCGCTGCCCTTCCGTACGGATGTGAGCCGCGTAACCGTGACACTCACGACACACAACTCCGCCCTGGTATATATCATGCGCCTGCCGTCTGACACCGTCAACTCCACCAACAAAGACAGCTTGGTGCGCTATAACTCCAGCGACTCGCTCGATATGCGCCAACCACGCGTGTTCCGCTGCCTGTCGAACGATGGTTCGGGATGGAGAAAATATAACGTTACGGTGAATGTCCACCAACAGAGTGGGGAGAATTTCCACTGGAACAGAATGGAAGACCAGCCCTTGTTGCGCTCCCTGACAGCGATGAAAGCCGTCAGTTTGGGTGACAGCCTCTACATTTTCGGCAGCGTAGGAGACCAAGGTGTCATATTGGGAGGAAGCCGCAAAGACGGCAACTTACAGATGCTCACACCCAACATCAACACCCCCATTGCGGGAGACGCGTATAAAGGCGTGGTGACGATGGGGCAAAAGATGTACTTTGTCAATAATGGCTTCGTGCTCGCCACACGAGACGGCATACATTATGAACAAATAGGAAATGGCAACAATGGACTTGTGCGGCTCATTGCCGCCAGCCGTAAGGAACTCTTCGCACTCAACAGGGCAGGGAGCATCCTCAGCTCGCGTGACGGGGGAGCTTCTTGGAAAGAGACAACAATTGGCGACGACAAGCAACTGATGCCCAACGACGTGGCGGGCTACACCTGCCAGGCCGTCCGCACCAACGATGACGTTGACCGTGTGCTGATTGTAGGCAATGTGACGGGAAGAAAATACGCCACCGCGTGGTCGAAAATCTCAGACTACAACGATGCGAGCATAGATTATCCATGGTCGTTCGTGGATGTGGCCGATGATAATCGCTACGCCCTCCCTGCCTACCATCACCTGACAGTGACTGCTTACAACGATGGTGCATTGGCCTTCGGAACTGACGACACCGGCAAGTTCTCATCTCTGCTGTACAGCAAAGACGGTGGAATCACATGGAAGACGGACGGGACGTTACCCATACCGACAGAATTTCAGGCCACTGCGACAGCCTTTACAGGAGTGGCAGACGGCGACAACTATATCTGGCTGCTCAACAGCGAAGGCCAGCTGTGGCGCGGGAGGCTCGACCGACTGGGCTGGAAGAGGTAGAGGCAAGGAAATGGTCCAGCCCATCCAGCTCGCAACACACAAGGACACGGAATGAGGAATACACTGCTCTACATCATGCTCCTGCTCCTTCCCTCCACAGCACTGAGGGCGCAAGACGAGGACATCTACCTCATGGAGATAGGTGTAGGGGGTGGATTGATGGGCTATCTTGGCGACTTCAACGGTTCGCTTACGAAAGATTTGCAGCCAATGGCCTCCGTGTTGTGGCGTTACAACCTGTCTCCATACATGGGCTTGAAAGCGAACGCAAGCTACGGAAAGCTCAAAGGCTCTTCGGCAGACGTAAAAACATACTACCCAACGATGGCAGGAAAGACTCCCTACGAGTTCAACAACATGCTCGTTGACGTGGGTGTCGCCTACGAATACAACTTCTGGCCCTATGGAACAGGACGAGACTATCGGGGCGCACAGCGCCTCACACCGTTCATATTCGCTGGATTGGGCGCTACTTACGCCAGCCTGGGCGACAATGCGGATAAAGGTAGTGTCCTCTCCGCCAATGTGCCGCTGGGCATCGGCGTCAAATACAAGGCGGGAAAGAGACTCAATATAGGGTTGGAATGGGCTATACACTTCTCGCTGAGCGATGAGCTTGACGGAAAGAAAGACCCTTATGACATCCAAAGCACTGGGGCCTTCAAGAACACCGAGTGCTACTCCACGCTACAATTTACCATTACTTATAGTTTCAAGGCAAAGTGCAGAACTTGCCACAACGAAGATGAATAACACGGAAACGCCATACAAGCTCGACATGAAGCGCATCCCAGAGCACATTGCCATCATCATGGACGGCAACGGAAGATGGGCAACCGAGCACGGAAAGGAACGGTCCTACGGTCACCAGATGGGCGTTGAGACGGTAAAGAGAATCACTTCAGAGTGTGCACGCTTAGGAGTGAAGTACCTGACGCTCTACACTTTCTCAACAGAAAACTGGAACAGGCCGGCCAATGAGGTGGCCGCGCTGATGGGGCTGGTGCTTACGTCGCTCGAAGACGAAATCTTCATGAAGAATAACACGCGCTTCCGTTTCATCGGCGATGTGGAGAGACTGCCCAAAGAAGTACAAGCGAAGCTCCGTGAGACCGAGGAACACACCAAGCACAACACCTCCATGACGATGGTAGTGGCACTGAGCTACTCTGCACGCTGGGAAATTACGAAAGCTGTCAAGGACATTGTCAAAGAAAGGTGTAACCTGCTTGGTAACAACCAGCACCCAGAAGTGGAGGACATCGATGAGAAATTCATAGCCAGGCATCTCGAAACCCGCTTCATGCCCGACCCCGACCTGCTCATTCGGACAGGAGGAGAGCTGCGCGTGAGCAACTTTCTGCTATGGCAGATAGCCTATTCGGAGTTGTACTTCTGCAACACATACTGGCCTGATTTCGACGAGGAAGACCTCCACAAGGCCATCGCCTGTTTCCAAGGCCGACAAAGAAGATTCGGAAAAACGGAAAAACAAATTGAGAACGAAAACAAAGAAGGATGAACATAGATAAGGTATGGCTGCTGGCAGGATTCCTGACCGTGGGAGCGGTAGGGAGTATGCACGCGCAAGAGAAAATTGTCAACCCGACCATCAGCTATGCGGGCGTGCCAGGAAACTACCGTCTGGCCGGACTGCAGGTGTCAGGAGTGGAGGGGTATGAGGACTATGTGCTCACCAATATCTCTGGCCTCCAGGTGGGACAGGAGATAGAAGTGCCGGGAAACGCCATCACGGATGCCGTAAAACGGTACTGGAAGCACGGACTTTTCTCCGACGTTTCCATTGCTGCCGATTCCATTGTCGGCAACAATATCTATTTGCACATCTATCTCAAGACACGGCCTCGCGTTTCCACCATCAACTACAGCGGTATCAAGAAAAGCGAGCAAACAGACCTTGAGAACTCTCTCGGTTTGCTCAAGGGCGGTCAAATCACACCCAACATGATTGACCGCGCAAAGTTTATTGCCAAAAACTATTTCGACAACAAGGGCTACAAGAACGCCGAAATCAACATCAGGCAACGCGAGGACGTGACCAACAAGAACCATGTCATCCTGGATATTGATATAGACAAGCACGAAAAGCTAAAGGTACGCACCATCTATATCCACGGCAACAAGCAGCTCTCCAGCAGCAAAATCAAGGGTGGACTCTTCCGAAAGGGCGCCTTCGCCAAGATACACGAGGCGGGAAAGCTCGGGTCTTTCCTCAAAGCGAAGAAGTTTACGCCCGAAAGATGGGCGGAGGACAAGAAGAACCTCATCGCAAAATACAACGAGCTGGGCTTCCGCGACGCACGAATCATACGCGACAGCGTGTGGAATGTGGACGCAAAGCACGTCAATGTGTATGTAGAGGTAGAGGAAGGTATCAAGTATTATATAAGGAATATCTACTGGGTGGGCAACACTGTCTACTCCACCGACTACCTTTCAGCATTGCTGGGCATGCACAAAGGCGATGTTTACAACCAGAAATACCTCCAGAAAAGGCTCACAGAGGACGACGATGCCGTGGGCAACGCCTATTGGAACAACGGCTATATCTTTTATAATCTTGAACCGGCAGAGGTGAATGTCGTGGGAGACAGCATCGATTTAGAGATGCGTATCTTCGAAGGACAGCAGGCGCGAATCAACCGTGTACGCATCAATGGCAACGACAGGCTCTATGAAAACGTCATCCGAAGGGAGCTGCGCACCAAGCCAGGAGACCTCTTCTCCCGCGAGGCATTACAGCGTTCAGGACGTGAAATCGCCTCAATGGGACACTTTGACCCAGAGTCGGTCAACCCCGTTCCACATCCTAACTATGAGAATGGGACGGTCGATATCGACTGGAACCTAAAGCAGAAGTCTAACGACCAGGTGGAGTTGTCGTTCGGATGGGGGCAAACAGGTGTCATCGGACGTGTGGGTTTGAAGTTTACTAACTTCTCCATGGCCAACCTATTCCGCCGCAACAAGGAGCATAAGGGGCTGCTGCCCGTGGGAGACGGCGAGGTTTTGCAACTCTCTGCACAGACCAACGCATCCTACTATCAGAGCTACTCGGCGCAGTACTCGACCAACTGGTTCGGAGGACGCCGCCCAATTCAGTTTAGCGTTGGTGCATTCTACAGCAAGCAGACCGACGTGTCGAGCAATTATTACAACAGCTCCAGCATGTACAACTATTACAATTACATGTATGGGTACGGCAATTACAACTACAATAATTACGAGAATTACTACGATCCCGACAAGTTCATCAAGCTTTATGGTGTGAACATCGGTTGGGGTAAGCGGCTTCGCTGGCCTGACGACTACTTCACGCTCTCGCTCCAGCTGGCCTATCAACGCTACGACTTGAGGAACTGGCGCTATTTCATCATGTCCAATGGTGTGGCCAACAACCTCAACTTCAACGTGTCGGTCAACCGTGTTTCCACCGACAACCAGCTCTATCCACGCCGGGGATCGGAGTTCAGCCTCTCCCTAACGGTGACACCGCCTTGGTCTAAGTGGGATGGAAAGGATTACGAACACCTCGCTACCAACTCCCAGTCAGCCACATACCAGCAGGAACAGCAGGAGAAGTACAACTGGGTGGAGTACTACAAGTGGAAGTTCAAAGCCCGTACCTTCACCGCACTGACCAACTCTACCAAGAGTCTTGTGCTCATGACGCGTGTCGAGCTGGGCTTGCTCGGTTCCTACAACCGCTACAAGCAGTCACCATTCGAGACGTTCTACGTTGGTGGCGACGGCATGAGCGGTTACTCGACGGGCTATGCAGAGGAGACCATCGGTCTCCGTGGCTACGAAAACGGATCCATCTCCAACAACGCACAGGCGCAAATCAACTTCACAGGGTACAATGCCTATGCCTATGACCGCTTCTCATTGGAGCTTCGCTACCCGTTCCTTCTCGGCAACACCACCATCTATGGACTCGGATTCATCGAGGCGGGCAACGCATGGGCGCAAACCAAGGACTTCAACCCGTTCGACATGAAGCGTTCTGCAGGTATCGGTGTGCGCATCTACCTCCCAATGGTAGGCTTGATGGGACTCGACTGGGCCTACGGTTTCGACAAGGTGTACAACAATGGCGCTTACGAAAAGGGTGGAAGCCGGTTCCACTTTATCCTTGGACAGGAGTTCTAAGCATAGCCTGACCGCACACTTGTGGGGAGAACAAAAACGGAAAGAACAGATAAAGCAGCAAAAAAATGAAGAAGATAATCAACAAGGTGCTGAGCAAAAAGGTCTGGATGGCTCTTGGGTTTGCCCTCTTTACCCTCCTTCCAGCGAGGACAATGGCTCAGAAGTTTGCCCTTATCGACATGGAATATGTGCTCAAGAACGTGCCCGCCTATGAGCGAGCCAACGAGCAGCTCAACCAAGTGAGCAAGAAATGGCAGGCGGAAGTGGAGGCTTTGAACACGGAAGCTGGCACTATGTACAAGAATTACCAGAACGAAGTGGTCTTCCTTTCTGAGGAACAAAAGAAAAAACGTCAGGAGGAAATCATGAACAAGGAGAAGCAGGCCTCCGAACTGAAGCGGAAATACTTCGGGCCTGAGGGTGAGCTTTTCAAGAAACGCACCTCGCTGATGACCCCTATTCAAGAAGAAATCTACAATGCGGTGAAGGACATTGCGGACCAACGCGGCTATTCGCTGGTCATAGACCGCTCCAGCGAGAGTGCGGGCATCATCTATGGCTCACCGAAAATAGACATCAGCAACGAAGTTCTGCAGAAGCTGGGGTACGGTCAGGATTGAGAAAAGAATAATACAAATAACAATAATATCATTAATTAAAAAGGAAAAATGAAAAAGTTACTGATTGCATTGATGCTATGTGCACCAATGACGATGTTTGCACAAAAGTTTGGTCATATTGACTCTCAGGCGCTTCTGGCATCCCTTCCCGAGGCTGTAGCCGTACAAAACGAGTTGCAGGCCAAGGGCAACGAGTATCAGAAGCAGTTGGAAGACATGCAGAAAGAGCTTCAGACAAAAGCAGAGGCATACGACAAGGCCAAAGCTACCATGCCTAAGGCCAAGCAAGAGGAGACCGAGCGCGAACTGAACGACATGTATCAGAAGATTCAGCAGACCGCCCAGGACAACCAGAAGGCCTTCAGCGATGAGCAGCAGCGCAAGCTCGGCCCCATCATCGACAAGGTTCGCACCGCTATCGCATCCGTTGCCAAGGCTGGCGGCTATGTCTATATCATGGAGAAGGAGAACGCACAGCCCATCTACATCAACGATACGATCAGCAAGGACATCACCGTAGAGGTGAAAGCCGAACTGGCCAAGATGAAGTAATTGGCTGACAAGCAGCCTATCATACAACAAGGGGCAGACGGACACAAAGTCTGTCTGCCCCTATTTGTTTCACACCCACCCCACCAATAAAACAGGAAAGAACATGAAAAAGTCTCTTTTCGCCCTGCTCTTTGCGCTCCTTCCACTCCTCGCCAACGCTCAAGAGACCTCCCAAGCGGGCGCACATCCCCTGCGCTTTGCCTGGTTCAGTCAGGAGGAAGTGCTTCGCGCCATGCCCGAATATGCGGCAGCAGAGCGCTATCTCGATTCGCTTAGGGCGGAGTACAACCACGAGGCCAAGCGTTCTGCCGACGATTTTTCAATCAAGTACGAGGAATTTCTTGACCAGCAGCGCACACTTGCCACCTCCATCCGCAACAAGCGACAGGCAGAGTTGCAAGACATGATGCTCCGAAACATTGCTTTCAAGACGGAGGGCGAACAACTATTGGAGCGTGAGACTAAACGGGTGATGGCTCAGGTGAAACGCCGTCTGCACACGGTTGTGGCCGAAATTGCCCGCAAACGGGGCTATGCCTTCGTACTCAACAGCGACAATGACAACCTGCCCTATGCGGATACAGGACAAGGCGACGATATTACGCAGGCGCTTAAAGAGGAACTGACAGCGGAGAAATAACTCCAAACTTTCTTGCCTGCAAGCTACTTTTACTTCAATAAAACCATTCACATGACTCTTCCACATACTCCCGGCCCCATCGGTGTATTCGATTCCGGCTATGGCGGATTGACCATTCTACACGCCATCCGCCAATTACTGCCACAGTATGACTACATCTATTTAGGCGATAACGCACGTGCTCCCTACGGCTCCCGATCGTTTGAAGTTGTCTATCAGTTCACGCGGCAAGCCGTTGTAAAATTGTTTGAAATGGGATGCCACCTTGTCATCCTGGGCTGCAACACGGCTTCAGCCAAGGCTTTGCGCACCATTCAGCAGTCAGACCTTCCCCTTCTCGATCCTACCCGCCGTGTACTGGGCGTCATCAGGCCTACGGTAGAAGTGGTTGGAACGCTCACCAAGACGCGCCACATCGGCATTCTCGCCACCGAGGGCACCATAAGGAGCCACAGCTATGCGCTTGAAATCAAGAAACTGTCACCAGACATTACCGTAACAGGCGTAGCATGCCCCCTTTGGGTGCCCATCATCGAGAACAATGAGGCAGAAACGCCTGGCGCAGACTACTTCGTCAAGAAGCGCATTGACCACATACTCCAAACCGACCCAGCCATCGACACCCTCATTTTGGGCTGCACACACTATCCCATCCTGATGCCCACGATAAAGAAATACACCCCTAACAACGTCAATGTGATGGCACAAGGGGACTACGTTGCACGCAGCCTGCACGACTATCTCCACCGACACCCAGAGATGAACGCACGTTGCACACTCCATGGAACGGTAAGATACTTCACCACCGAAAGGGCAGACAAGTTTGATGACCATGCCAGCATCTTTCTCGATGACAAGGTAAAGGCGGAGCATATCAGCCTGGAATAACACCACAGACCATAATACAAAACAGTGGGAATCACTCAAAGCAAGCGACAAAGATAGGGTAGAGGCTTGCTGAAAGGCATGCCATCTGGAAAAGAAACGAGACCGTCGGTGAATCGAAGGCTGCAATGCGCCCTACCACCGACGGTCTCGTTTCCCTTCATATTATGTATGGTTTCCACCCCATAGGGCGTAAACCTCTCAGCATCACGCTTGCCTATGGTCGTTTGCGATAAGCCGAAGCAGGTGCTCCACAGCCTCTTCCTCAGGTATTCCGCGCTCCACACACTCCTTGCCGCGATAGAGGGCGATACGTCCCACGCCTGCACCGACGTAGCCATAATCAGCATCCGCCATCTCTCCAGGGCCGTTGACGATGCATCCCATGATGCCTATTTTCAAACCTTTCATGCCCTTTGTGGCCTCCTTCACCCGCGCAATGGTCGTCCGCAAGTCATAGAGCGTGCGTCCGCAGCCCGGACAAGATATATACTCCGTCTTGACCATGCGCAGACGTCCAGCCTGAAGAATGGAGAACGCGGTGTCGGTAAGGTCCTGCACGGGTATGTCCCCGTGGTTCATCAGCCACAATCCATCCGTCAGTCCGTCCATAATCAGTGCGCCCATATCCGCTGCGGCCTCCAGCTGCAGGTCGGCTTTCTCATCCATTGAGTGCTGATAAGCCTGCGCAAAGACCACCGGATTGGCTAATCCATGCGACATCAAGTCGTGGACAAGGGCACGCTGTTCGCCAAGACGGTTCTGGTGTTGGCTGGGCACGACCACTACCACATTGGGATTGGCCTTCAGACACGCCCTATACTCCTCGGAATTGCTCCCATAAGGCAGCACAAGAAAGATCGGTGCCGTGTCGTGTACGGCAGAGATATAGGGCATGGCGTTGGCGGTAAAGATTGGAAACATCTTGTCCGCCATGTCCATGTGCTTCTTCAGCTCACGCCCAAAAGCATTGAAATCTACGATGTAACACTGTTCCTTCACTGGGTGTTCCGGCATCTGTTGCCCCACATAGATGTAATCGGGACGCAACGTTTCCTTACCCAACGGAGACATATCAGCCTTCTGATGGCCGACTTCCGTCTCGTTGCCATGTATCTCCGAGACGATGACCACGGGCGTTTGCGTACCACCGATGTTACGTACCGCCAAGGTCTTGCGCCGCTCTGGGTGCAAGTAGTCGAAATTCTTCGCCGGAGTAGCGGGTATGAAGACGTGGCCCTGCTTCCTTCTCATATAGCGCACAAGATGTTGTGCAACGGGAATCTCGGCCTCCGGCTCTTCGCTGAGCGACACGCGTATGGTGTCTCCGAGGCCGTCTGCCAGCAGCGCACCGATACCCACGGCACTCTTGATGCGCCCGTCTTCACCCTCTCCAGCCTCTGTCACACCAAGATGAAGCGGGTAGTGCATGTCCTCTCGGTCCATCTCGGCCACCAATAGGCGCACCGAGCGCACCATGACCACCGTATTGGAGGCCTTGATGGAGATGACCACGTCGGAGAAATCATGCTTTTTGAAGATACGGAGAAACTCCATGCAACTCTCTACAATTCCTTCCGGCGTGTCACCATAGCGCGACATGATGCGGTCGGACAGACTTCCATGGTTCACTCCGATGCGAACGGCGGTGTGGTGGGCCTTGCAAATGTGGATGAAGGCCTCCAGTCGCTCCTCTATCTTATGCAATTCCTGTGCATACTCCTCGTCGGTGTATTCCAAATGCCTAAAGGTGCGTGCGGGATCGACGTAGTTTCCTGGGTTGATACGCACTTTCTCGACGTGGCAAGCGGCCATATCAGCCACATTAGCGTTGAAGTGGACGTCGGCACAGAGCGGTTGTTCATAGCCGTCCTTGCGCAACTGCTGACGGATATTAGCCAGATTCTCTGCCTCACGCCTTCCCTGCGTGGTCAGTCGCACCAGTTCGCCGCCGGCATCGATAATGCGTTTACACTGCGCCACGCTTCCATCGGTGTCATCGGTCGATGTGGTGGTCATCGATTGCACGCGCACTGGGTTGTCACCACCGATGCAGAGATGCCCCACATGGACTACTGACGAAGCACGACGCTTGTAGTTAAACAAATCTATCATATCTATTATTGCAGACTAAAGTAGCTCCCAAGCACTAACACTTGTAGCGATAACCCTCCATTTTTGACA
>DLLX01000050.1:18852-30939 GCA_002479145.1 Prevotella sp. UBA7551
TTTCGTCGCCCAAAGCCATCATCTCGGCGGCGAGTATGGCGGCATTCTGTGCACCATTCACCCCCACCGTGGCCACTGGTATGCCCGGCGGCATCTGAATAATAGAGAGCATGGCATCGAGACCATCGAGCATACCCTTGATGGGCACACCGATTACGGGCAGCGATGTCGAGGCAGCGATCACGCCAGGCAGTGCTGCTGCCATGCCTGCGCCGGCTATGATGACACGCAGACCACGCCCTTTGGCCTCGCGGGCAAACTTCTCCACGGCCTCTGGGGTGCGATGGGCGGACAAGGCATTGACCTCAAACGGAATCTCTTGCTCCTCAAGCCACTTGCAAGCCTTCTCCATCACTGGAAGGTCGCTTGTAGAACCCATGATAATACTCACTAATGGTTGCATATTCTTGCTCTTTTATTTGGTGACGAATGATAAAAAATGCGACACGCCACGCCTTCTTGCGCATGGGTGTATAGCTGTGCAAAGATAACCATTTTTTCCTAAACGCCGTGTTGGATGAGACCGAAATCAAGCCCGATCCTCATCAGTCACGTTGCTTGAACCGAAGTTGGCTATTAGGTCTGAGATAAAATACAGGCGGTGGAAAACTTATAGTAAAGTCTTCCACCGCCCTTTATGTTAGCTGTTGTTACCTAAAAGATTACTTTTCTGGAAGCATCACCACCTGAACGTGGTTCTTGGAGTCAAGTACCTTTTGGATGAATTTGGCAATCTTCTCAGGGGTAAGACCCTCCACTGCGGCGCGATAGCCAGAGTAAAGGTCTACACCCGACTCGAGATACTCGTCGATGGTGCTCATCCAGTAGCCATTGGTTTTCAGCTCTTCGTCAAGGTTCTTGAGCATATTGGCCTTGATCTTCTCCACCTTGTCGGCATCAATCTTCTTGGCACAGTCCTTCATACCTGAGTCAAGGAGGGAAAGGGCCAACTCCGACTTGTTGGGATCCATCGGACACTGGTCCACAATCTGGACAAAAGCCCTGTCGGCTGAGCGGGAGACGAAGCCGTAAGAACCCACGCTGTAAGCTGCAGAGGCATCCTCGCGGATTGACTTCAGATAGACCATCGAGAGCACCTGACCTGCAGCGTCAGCCAGAACGGAGTTCTCAACGTTGTAGGCAACTGGCATGTGGTAGAAGTCACAGGCCATGGCCTTCGGCGTTTCCGACTTGCGCTTGAAGCAGTTGCTGACCTCTCCCTTGACAATTGGATCAGTCACATTCCACTTCTCGGCTTTACCCTGCGGCAGGCAGGCGATGTACTTCTCTATAAGCGGACGGATAGTAGCCTCGTCAAAGTTACCGATGAAGTAGTAGGTGAACTGTCCGGCACTGGCAAAACGCTCTTTCTGAATCTGAAGAATGCGGTCGTAGTCGATCTTTGCAAGGTCGCTATACTCACTTGGAGCGTAACGGGGATTGTGGTTATAGATGGTGCAGGTGATGGAGTCGCTGAACGCAGACTCCGGAGTAAGGCCTTTATTCTTCAAGTTAAGCTCCAGCTTGGCCATTGTGGACTTGTAGTTGTCCTCGTCCTTACTGACAGCCGTGAAGTTGAGATAGATGAGCTGCATCATCGTCTCCAAGTCCTTGGGGACAGACCAACCACTGAGGAACTGGTAGTATTCTCCCATACCCAGGCCTACTTGTGCCTGCTTGCCAAGGAGTGCTTTCTGCAATTCATTGTTGGAGAAGTTGCCCAGACCACAAGTTCCAATGATACTGTTAAAGTACTTGGTGTTGATGTAGTCTGCTTTACCATAGAGGCTGCTGCCTCCACGGCTCATCGCCTGGAACTGTATCTCGTTCTCCTTATAGTTGGTCTTCTTCAGAATGACGCGTGCTCCGTTGGAGAGGGTCAGCTCCTTATAGCCAAAGGTCTTGTTCTCCGTCTCCTTAACTATCTTGCCAGCCTTCGGCAGTGTCTTCTCATCGAGGAGCGGTTCGTTCTTCACATTGTCCTTATAGGCCTCGATAGTCTCGGTGCGCACGCTGTTGACAGCCTGCTGCATCTCTGCCTCGGTGGGATAAGTCTTGCCCGCCTTCTCCTGCTCATCAATGGAAACGACGAGGTTGGTGTCGTTGTCGGAGATGAGCTCTTTGGCATAGGCGTTGATCATATCGACCGTCAGGTTCGGAACAAGCTGCGTCATGATCTGGTATTCCACCTCAATACCAGGAATCGGTTCCTTGTCAAGGAAGTTGTCGCGGTACTCGTCGCCATACTGATCGTTCTTGATTTTGTTACGGTTCGTGTAGGCCGACTCCAGTTGTGAGAGGTACTCGGCCTTGGTACGGTCATACTCCGTGGCGGTGAAACCATGCTGACGCACGCGCTGTGCCTCACGATAGAGGGCGGAAAGTGTCTGCAACTCCTGGCCATCCTTGGATATTCCGTAGAGGTTGAAGGCGTCCTTGGTCTTGGAATAGATGTACTGTCCGTCATAGGCGTAGGCGTTAAGGAATGGGCAGTCGGCCTTCTGGGTCATCTCGTCGAAACGCTGATTGAGCATCATTCCCACCATATTCTTGACATATTGTTGTATGAAATACATCATATTGGCCTTTTCTGCATCAGGAATGGGATCATGCTTCATGGCGATGCTGACACTGCTGCGCTGCAACTCCTTGTCCTTGTCAAACACATAGATGGCCTTATCATTGTCGGGCACGGGCACATCGACCACCGGTGCTGCGTTCTTAGGCTGCTTGGCATCCTTCCAGAGTCGCTTGATTTCGGCCTCGGTGTGATCCACGTCTACATTTCCGACAACGATGATTGCCTGATTGCCAGGATGATACCACTTGTGATAGTAGTCGCGCAGCTCCTTGTACTTGAAGTTGTCCACCACCGACATCAGACCGATAGGCAGACGCTCGCCATACTTACAGCCCGGATAGAGCTTCGGCAACGTGCGCTCAAAGATACGCTGGGAAGCGGAAGAACGCAACTGCCACTCCTGATGAATGACTCCGCGCTCCTGGTCAATTTCCTTACCATCAAGCGTAAGGCCAGTGCTCCAGTCTTTCAGAATCAGCAAGCAGGAGTCGAGGGCCGTCTGACGCGTTGTCGGCACATTGCAGATGCGGTAAACCGTCTGGTCAATACCGGTATAGGCGTTGAGGTCACTGCCAAACTCCACACCCAAGGAGCGGGTGTACTCGAGGAGCATGCTGTCGGGGAAGTGCTCCGAGCCATTGAAGGCCATGTGCTCAAGGAAGTGGGCCAGGCCGCGCTGTGACTCTTCCTCCTGAATCGATCCCACCCGTTGGGCGATGTAGAAGTTGGCCACATTCTCTGGCCAGTTGTTGTGGCGGATGTAGTACGTCAGCCCATTGTCCAGCTTGCCAATCCGAACATTCGGATCAACAGGGATGGGAGGCATCTGCGGCATCTGCGCAGAAGCCATGCCGGAGACGAAAGCAAAAGCCACTACAAGAAAGTGTTTAAGTTTCATACTCGTTATTTATTGATGATTAGTTAGAAATTCCTTTAGGCCTACAAAAGTAAAAAAAATCCTTGAGTAGAGCAAGTTGATATTCTATTTTCACAAAGATGAAACGTCTTTTTAATATAAAATAACCTCCACAATGGCTGACTGGTTACTCTTTTCCTTTGTGTGACCGCTCCACGGCTGCCCGAAGACGCTTGAGAAAGTACCAGATGACAAGGAGGAGCACATAGCAAAGCACCGTCTGAAGGACGGTAGGGTGGAGATTGTCGACCGTGGCATGGGGCAGTCCGGCCACCCATCGCAATATCGCGTTCATCCCTTTGGCCACTCCCACGACCCCTTGCGCCACAATCATCTGCGCCGCGGGCAGGGAGGAGAAGACAAATAGCAGGACGACCAGATAGAGCAAGACCGTGGCGCAAGGCACAGCCACGAGGTTGGAGAGCAGGAAATAGGTGGGGAAACGGCCAAACCCATAGGCCACGAGGGGTGCCGTGCCCACCTGTGCGGCAATGGAAAGGGCGGCAAAGTCACACATCTTGTGAGCTACACGGCGTTTCCATCCGCCTTGTCGGGTGGCAGGGGAGGGGGTGAGCAACGGGAAAAAGAGTTGGATGGACAACACGGAGAGCACGGAAAGCTGGAAAGCCATGTCGTAAATCAGCAGCGGACGCGCGACAAGCATGATCATCACCGTGGCCATGAGGGTATTGACCGACTGATGGTCACGCCCCAACAGGCGGGCGAAGGAGTAGATGGACAACATCAGGGCGGCCCTGACGACCGACGGCGACAGCCCGGTAAGAAAGGCAAAGCACCACACGCACACCAGGGCAAGCAGCGTCGGCAGCCACCTTCCGCGTCTTCTGCGCCGTGAGAAGAGGGAGAACAGCCCGCAAAGGATGCCCAGGTGCAGGCCGGAGAGGGCCAACAGGTGGGCCGCACCCGCCCTACTGTAGTCGTCTTTGACCGTCTGGGTGAGCAAACTCTTGTCGCCGAGCGTCATCGCAGCCACGATGGCAGCCTCGTCGCCGCCTATTTGCCACTGGCGGTAGCGCAGGAGGAGGGTCTGTCGGGTCTTACGCGCTTGCAGCACCGCGCGATTCCACCACCCCAGCGGCTGCAACCGCACACGGGCTTTCTGCCAATCCTGCGGAAGAATGAAGGTCTCAGCCGAAAAACCATGCAGGCGAAGCCACCGGGCATAATCGAACTCGGACCGATAGAAGTTGGTTGGCTCGCCGAGATAGGATGCCGCGCGGATGCCGTCACCCACATGGAGCCGCTCATAACGGCCCGTCAGTGTGTCGCGGAGCAGCTTGGCTTTGACCTGAAGGGGCTTCCCATGAGGACTGACGATGACCATGTCGAAGCGCACCACTTTCCCTTTCCTCACGGGCTCGCTCATCACCACGCCCTCATAACACACCTTCTGCACGGGCAACGACCTCTGGAGACCAGCCTCGGCCTGTGAAGATAGCCATGCTCCCAGCTCATACAACGACAGCAAGATCAGCAAGCTGCCCGCCTTTGGGGAGCGAAAGCAGAGGAACAGCGTCACAATGGTGGCCGAAAGCGACACCGCCCACACCCCTGCAGGCCACCCCACCCACCTCGCGCTGACGATGCCGAGCGCAAGCAAAGCCGTGGGAAGCAGGAGAGGGATGCGATGAGAAAACGGGGTCATGACGGGAAAATGAGGTAAATCGGGGGACAAGACGTGGGCACAGCACTCATTTCGACGATAAATCCGGATTGCCCCCGCCATGCTCCCGTGCCCATTTGATGTTGCGCGGGTGATGATGGAGAATCTCTTCGCGCAGCGTGGAGGTGTCGATATGGGTGTAAATCTCGGTCGTACCGATACTCTCGTGACCCAGCATCACCTGTATGACGCGCAGGTCGGCTCCTCCCTCGAGCAGCGCCGTGGCGAAACTGTGGCGGAAGGTGTGCGGAGAGATGGTCTTTTGTATGCCCGCCGCCCGCGCATACTTCTTCACCATGATGAGCACCATCGTCCGGGTGAGGTGGTGGCCACGACGGTTGAGAAACACATACTCTTCCTCACCGGGCTTGATTTTCATGGCGGAGCGGTCCACGTTCCACAGCATCAGCTCGTCAATGGCGCGCTGCGAGATGGGCACCAGGCGTTCCTTGTTGCCCTTCCCCAAGATGCGGAGGTAGCCTTCCTCGAGAAAAAGGTGCTGAAACTTGAGGTTGGTCAGCTCCGATACGCGCAGGCCGCAGGAGAAGAGCACCTCGATGATGGCCTTGTTGCGCTGTCCCTCCCATTTGTCGAGGTCGATGGCGGCCTCCAGCTGGTCAACCTCGGCGGTGGACAGCACCTCTGGCAGGTGGGCAGGGAGCTTGGGCGACTCCAACAGCACGGTAGGATCGCTCTTCAGATAGCCGTCCAACACGAGCCAACGATAGAACTGCCGCACGCCGCTAAGTACCCTTACCATAGAGCGCGCACTGATACCAAGGTCGGAAAGTGTTGCGGCAAAGTGCTCCAAATGCTCCAGTCTCACGTCCAACACGTCAATATTCTCGGAGGAAAGGTAGCGGGTGAGCTTCCCAAGGTCGCGCATATAGGCATCGATGGTGTTGGGAGAAAATCCTTTTTCCAACTGCAGGTAGCGCTGGTAACGTGCGGTCATGCTGCTGTTCATCATCTCTATGGAGTGGCTAAGTGAATGAGGACGGGTTGGCCTCCGACTGATGTCAAAGGAAAAAACGGAAATGGGGGCAGGATGGTTGCAGATGATCGGCCGAGGATTGGAGGCTATCCGCTGCCCGAAGTATTGCGTTTTGGGGTGGAGGATGGAAGAAAGTGGCACAGGCATTGCGTCTGCGGACAAGCTAAAAGGGAAAAAGACCCGCAGCGAAAGGGCGCGGCACGCATGGCCGCCTACCGTACAACGATTTCCTCCACGCGCTGGGCTATCCGCTCGGGCAGGATGTTCTCCATGCACGCAAAGTCGCCCCGCTGACAGGGTGCGTTGCCATAGACACTGCAAGGGCGGCAGGGCAGGTCATCCATCTGTATGGCGTTTTCGGCGGGCTGTCCCCATCCCATGAAGCCGGCAAAGGGATGTGTCGCTCCCCATACGCTCACAACAGGTGTCGCTACGGCACTGGCCAGGTGCATATTGGCACTGTCCATGCTCACCATCACGTCGAGATGGCTCATCAGTGTCAGCTCCTCATCGAGCGAATGGAGCACTGTGCCCACACATTGTGCCTGAGGAAAGTCCTCGGCCCATGCCATGAGCTGCTCCCGCTCGCTTCCACCGCCTCCGAAAAGGAACAGCCGCCACGACGGGTGGCGCTCGCTGAGCAGATGGATGAGGCGGCGCATCTTCGCCTTGGGATAGACTTTCCCCGCATGGGCGGCAAAGGGGGCGATGCCGATCCACACCTCCTGCGCTCCCTTGTCGCCAATGCGGTCGGCGATGGGGGAGAGGTCGGCACCTCCTGGGGGGAAGATGGAGGTGAAGGAGAGCGTGACGGGATAGCCCAACTCGGCAAACACATCGGCGTAGTTGGCAAAGGAGGTGGGCTGCTGCACCAATACCTTGTTCTTTCTGGCGCAAAGCCGGCTCTTGCCTTGGCGATGCTTGTCGATATGGGCCACCTTGAATCCCTCCAGGGCAAAGCGGTGGCGCAGATATTTGGTGCGCAACACGTCGTGCAGGTCGGCCACCGCCGTGGGGTGCTTGGCCACCAGACGGCGGTAAAGCGCATTGAGTCCGCGCACGCCATGGTACTCATCCGACACGTCGGCGGCCATAAACTCCACATTGGGGGCAAGGCCTTGGAAGAGCGGACGGACCATCGGACGGCTCACAAAGGAGATGCGCAGCTTGGGATACTGTGCCGCCAAGGACGCGACGACGGGCACCGCCATCGCCACATCGCCCAAGGCCGAGAAGCGGAGGATGATGATGTGGTCTGTCTTCACTTCTTATGTTGATAGAGCACGGGGTTGGTGGCCGGGTCGTTGTACATCTTCATCTGCCGGTAGACTTTCATGTATTTGCGTCCAGCCTCTATGTCATCGAGCAACTGGCTGATGGCCGTCGAGAGGTCGCGCTGCTGCTCCAGGAGCACGTTGAGCTTCTGCTTGCACTTCTCGATGTGCTCCTGCGAGGCGTCGGTGCGCTGGGTCTGCTCCCGCATGTGGTAGATCTTGAGGTCGAGAATACTCAGGCGGTCGAGCGCCCAAGCCGGACTCTCGGTATTGATGGTCGCCCCGTCGAGCACCTTCACGTCGCAATAGAGCTGACGAAAGTAGGAATCAATCTGCTCCACGAGGTCCGTGCGGTCCTGATTGCTACGATCTATGCGGTGCTTGAGGTTCATTCCGTCGACAGGATTGATGTGCGGGTCGCGTATCAAATCCTCCAAATGCCACTGCACCGTGTCTATCCAGCACTTCAGGTAGAGTCGGTACTCTATTGAGCCGCGCTCATAGGGGTTGTGGATGGGCGTATCGACATTGTCCGTGAGGTGATAATCGCGGATGGCCTGATTGAAAATTTCGTTGCAATGTGCTATGAATGACATTTCAAATGTTTTTAGTTTACTATGCAAAAGTAACGCTATTTCCTGTAATTACAAAATTTCTTTCCCTTTTTTGTCGCACAAAAAGATAACCCAAGGGGCACGCCGTGTGGGAATATCGGCAGTCAACAGGACTTTCTCCCGCCCCACAACCCACGCCTGCCCAATGCTTTCTGGGGCATACCTGCAAGCGATGGCGCCACAAGCCCAACCGTCCGTATAAACTTGGCACTGTTGTGGAGGGGAGAGAGGCTACGGTTTTTCCCCGCGATCCGTAACCCATTGTAACCCAACACGTTGGAAAACTCAATGGACTTGAACAGAAAAGGTTTCAATTTTTAAATTAAAAATCGAAGAAAAATAAATTAAAAATTCTCGATTTTTAATTTAAAAACATTTCCCATAGGGGTGCTTTTGGAGGGCCATTCCAGTACATTGCCCACACAGCAGCGGCACCTTGACTTACCGATACCTATTGTATGGCAATGCAAAACAGGATGACGGAACGTGGTGGGAAGCCATTCTGAATTGTCAAACGGTAAGGTTACAATCCGGTTACATTTATCCAAAATTATGCGTTTTCAGAAAAAAGAATCCTAAAACGCTTGCCGCTCTTTTGCTTTGTCACTATCTTTGCACGCCTGAGAACGCTCCCCCTTGTCCGGTTTCCACCGGGAAAGAAAAGCTAAGGGGCGGAATTGCATAAGCGAATAAAATGAAAGTAGAACACGATTTCAAAGGACTTACCCCACAGGAAGTGGCGGACAGTCGACAAAAACACGGGGAGAACGTCCTCACCCCAGCCAAGAAGTCTTCCGTCTGGACGCTTTTCCTCGAAAAATTCAAAGACCCCCTCATCATCATCCTTATCATAGCGGGCTTCCTCTCGATAGGCATTGCCTGCTACGAGTGGTTCGGCCTGGGCCACGGCGCAGAGGTATTCTTTGAGCCGGTGGGCATCTTCGTGGCCATTTTCCTGGCCACAGGGGTGGCATTCTTCTTTGAGCGCGAGGCCGACAAACAGTTTTCCATCCTCAACAAGGTCAACGACGACGCACTGGTGGAGGTGATCCGCGACGGCAACGTCACCGCCATTCCCAAGCGCGAGGTGGTGGTGGGCGACATCGTCGTGCTCCCTACGGGCGCCGAGATACCCGCCGACGGCGAGCTGCTGGAGGCGGTCAGCCTGTCGGTGGACGAGTCTTCGCTCACGGGTGAGCCGGTATGCAGAAAGAGCACGAACCCCGACGACTTCGATGACAACGCCACCTTCGCCACCAACCATGTGCTTAGGGGTACGAAAGTGATGGAGGGACACGGATTGATGCGCGTCACCGCCGTGGGCGACCATACGGAAAACGGCAAGGTTTTTGAGGCGGCGCAGATAGACAACAGTGTCCGAACCCCGCTCAATGAACAGCTCGACGGACTCGGTATGCTGGTAACGAAGGTGAGCTACGTCTTTGCCGCCCTTATCATTGTGGGCAGACTCATCGTCTTTTTCGACTGGGCTCCCGTCGTTTGGACGCTGGCCGTGCCCACGGCGGTGTTCTTCTACCTCGTCATCTGCCGCTTCAAGAAATGGAAGTGGGGGGCCAAGGCGGTGTCCGTAGCGGCGTACTTTCTACTGTTGCTGGCCATGGTCTATTACTTCCACTGCTCGCTCGGCGGCGCGGAGCAGTGGGACGAGCTGGTCACCTACACCCTCAACACGCTCATGATCGCCGTGACGCTCATCGTTGTGTCCGTGCCCGAGGGTCTGCCCATGGCGGTGGCGCTGAGCCTTGCCTACAGCATGCGGCGAATGCTGAAGACCAACAACCTCGTCAGAAAGATGCACGCCTGCGAGACAATGGGGGCGACGACCGTCATTTGCACCGACAAGACGGGCACACTGACGCAGAATCAGATGCAAGTCTATGAGACCCAGTTCTATGGAATGCCCTCGGGGCGTGCCCTCGACGACTCCATCGCCGAGGGAATGGCCGTCAACTCCACGGCTTCGCTCGACTTCTCCGACCCGAAGTCGCCCCAGGTGCTGGGCAATCCCACTGAGGGCGCGCTGCTGCTGTGGCTCAACAGGCAGGGCATCGACTACCGGAAGCTGCGCCAAGAGGCCACGGTGGTGGAGGAATTGCCGTTCTCCACGGAGCGGAAATACATGGCCACGGTCGTGAAGTCGGCCCAAGGAGGCAGCGGACGGACGCTCTATGTGAAGGGCGCACCGGAGATAGTGCTCGCACTTTGCGGACAGACGGCAGGCAACGCAAAACGGGAAGACATCGAGAGCAGCCTGCTCCACTACCAAGACCAGGCCATGCGCACGCTCGGATTTGCCGTCTTGCCGCTCAAGGAGGGCGAGAAAGCCATCGCCGACGGCAGGGTGGTGGCTCAAGGGCTTACCTTTCAGGGCATCGTAGCCATCAGCGACCCCGTGAGGGCGGATGTGCCGGATGCCGTGAGGGAGTGTATGGACGCGGGCATCATGGTGAAAATCGTCACGGGAGACACCCCGGCGACAGCCAAGGAGATAGGCCGTCAGGTGGGACTATGGACAGCACAGGACGGGCAGCGGCAACTGATGACCGGCCCGGAGGTGGCTGCGCTCACGGACAAGGAGCTGGACCAGCGCGTGATGGAGGTGAAGATCATTGCCCGTGCGCGCCCCATGGACAAGAAAAGACTGGTGGAGTCGTTGCAGCGGCTCGGTCAGGTGGTGGCCGTGACGGGCGACGGAACCAACGACGCGCCGGCACTAAAGGCCGCCCATGTGGGACTGTCGATGGGCGATGGCACCGCCGTGGCCAAGGAAGCCAGCGACATCACCATCATCGACAACTCCTTCTCGTCTATCGGCAAGGCGGTAATGTGGGGTCGGTCGCTCTACAAGAACATTCAGCGGTTTCTGCTTTTCCAACTCACGGTGAACGTGGCGGCGTGCCTCATCGTCCTCAGTGGCGCGTTTATGGGCACGCAGAGTCCGCTGACCGTGACGCAAATGCTGTGGGTGAACCTCATCATGGACACCTTTGCGGCCTTGGCATTGGCCTCGCTGCCGCCGTCGGAGACCGTCATGCGGGACAAGCCGCGCGACAGAAGGGCTTTCATCCTCACACGAACAATGTATGAGAACATCCTGGGTGTGGGAGGTTTCTTCTTCCTTCTGCTCATCGTGATGCTCTATATTTTCGGTCACGCCAACATAACGTGCCTTACTGATTTGACTCATGTGCGCCCCGGCGCCCCCGACGGGCTGACACAGTATGAGGAGACACTCTTCTTCACCGTCTTTGTAATGACCCATTTCTTCTATTTGTTCTGCGCACGGGCCTACGACACGGGACGCAGCGCACTGCACTTCAAGGGATGCAGCGGGCTGTTGCTTATCATTGTGATCATCTTCATCGGACAGATAGCCATGGTGGAGTTGCCCGGCATACAGCAGTTCTTCAACGTATGCAGCTTGAAACTGGAGGACTGGGTGATCATTATCGCCGGGTCGTCGCTCGTACTGTGGGTGCGCGAGGCATGGAGCGGACTGAAGCGTCTCTTCAAGTAATCCCCATTTCCCAACAATACAACGCCCATTTGCTCCGGAGGTGGACGTGAAGGTATAACAAAAGGGGCCGTTTCGCATGACGAAACGACCCCTGATTGCATATTCTTTGCTGAGAAAGCATGGGCCTTGGACGGCCACACCTATTTACTTGACAATCTTCTGCGTATAGGTTTTACCATCCACATTAACACTGATGATATAGATACCTTTGGGTAATTCGCCCAAGCTTACACGCCCATTCTGTACATCTACATTCCTTGAGATGCCACTCAGTGCGGTAATTCGTGCACATAAGACGGACAAATTGGAGAAAACCACATCATCTGTCGATGGGTCATAGACTACGACGGGGTTACCAGAAATGACTTTCCCTACGGAAGTGTAACCCTGTATGTCTACATTCCATCCCTTATTGGTTAGGATCGTGTAGTCGGCATCGTTCGCACCAGGGTTTCCTTCCACAAAGACCCACTTCATCCAGCTGCT
>DLLX01000028.1 GCA_002479145.1 Prevotella sp. UBA7551
CAAATAAATTGGTCTCATTGACAGAGTACATCTTGCCATATTCCAAATGTGGTGACATCAAGCTGTTTGGTGGTTTGCCAGACAACTCAGAGTCTCAACCCATAATAAAGAGAACCAATTCAAAGAAAACGTTGTTTTTTGATGGTGGAGTTGTTAAAACAAAGTTGCCTAATGGAATTTATCATGCTGGCGTTTATGGCGTAGGAAGTAGTGCAAGTTCACTATTGAATGATATTGAAGTCAAGGATAAACTCATCGTAACTCCATTTAGTATTGAAGCTCCTTTTGTATGGGGGCAAACATTTGTAGAACAAGAACTAAAAGCCGGCACTGAATTTATGATAAACACTAAGAACTTTCAAGTGCGTGTTATTAGGCATAACAATACTTCCACAAAAGCATTTCCTTCATTTTTGGATGGAAGAAGTTTTAATGCAACCAATGAGGATGCTTATGATTTTTTGAAAGCTTTATTCAATGAGGATAGTCCATTCAGATATTCTAAACCCGTTAATCTTGTTGCCAAAATAATTTTATCAAATAGTTATGAAAATAAAAATGCCATAGTCCTCGACTTCTTCGCTGGTTCTGGCACAACCCTTCATGCAACTATGCAACTGAATGCTGAGGACGGAGGCCATCGGCAATGTATTTTGGTCACAAACAACGAGAACGGTATCTGCGAGAATGTAACCTACGAAAGGAACAAGCGAGTCATCCAAGGCTACACCACTCCCAAGGGCGAGCAAGTTCCCGGCTTGACCCATAACAACCTCAGATATTACAAAACGAAGTTAGTTTCTCGCAACAAGACCGCCAAGAACCTTCGTTTGCTCACAGCCCTTTCCACCGACATGCTCTGTATTCGTAATGATGCTTATACAGAACTGCCGTTTGTCGGCAAACACATCAACAAGGGCATTGCCCGCTATTTCGAGAGTGCAGACGGCAAAAAGCGTATGCTGGTGATTTATCAGGAAGAAGCCATCGGCGCATTGGTGCAACTCATCAGCACCTTGCCACAGCACGACGACAAACTGATGGTGTATGTATTTTCGCCCAATGGCTATGCGTATGATGACGATTTTGAGGATGTTGCCGACAGCGTGAAGCTCTGTGCCATTCCCGATGCCATTCTGAATGCTTACCGAAGGATGCTGACCAAGCGCAAACCGCAATACCTGAAAGAGGCGCTCGAAGAGATGAAACGTGAGACGGCAAAGGCGGAGAATCAACAGACAACACTCAATTTTGAAGATACAAAGGAAGGAGACGAAGCATGAAACGGATAGAATACCAACAGAAGGCGGTCAAGGAACTCGTAGACAAGACCATCGACCTGCTTACATATTCTGGCAACCGACATACCCTTGTGTTCAAGGCACCTACAGGCTCCGGCAAGACAGTAATGACATCAGATATGCTTCTCCGGCTCAATGCCGAGCTGAGAGACCGCACCGATGTGCCCTGCAAGGAAGTGGCATATATCTGGATAGCTCCAAACAAGCTACATGAGCAGAGCTACTTCAAAATGCACTCGTTCTTCACCGAAGGTCAGGAGCTGCATCCAGTCTTCTATGACGACCTCGACCATTCTGCCGAAGGCTATATCCATCCGGGCGAAATACTTTTCGTCAACTGGGAGAGCATCAACAAGGACAATGCCGTGATGGTACGCGACACCGAGCAGGGTGCGTCGCTCTACGACCTCACAAGCCGCACACAGGAAGAGCAAAACATACCCATCATCGTTATCATAGATGAGGAGCACATGTTCGCCAGCAAACTCGCCAACAAAACTGAGGAGGTATTGAAGAACATCAACCCAAAGATGGAGATACGTATCTCTGCGACACCAGAGACAAGAGGTGAGCTGCAGGTCAGCGTTCCGAGAGAAGCTGTGGTGAGAGAGGGGATGATAAAGCAAGGAGTGGTGTTGAATCCTGCCTTGCAGTTCAACGACCCCAACGGTTCGCTCAACCAGCACTTAGTGCATCTCGCACTGAAGAAGCGAGAGGAACTGGCTGAGGCTTACCGCAAGATTGGCGTCAACATCAACCCGCTGTTGCTCATCCAGTTGCCTAACGACAAGGACAAGATGGACAAGGACGATGAGAGCATCAAGGAAGAGGTGATGCAATATCTCGACACCATCAAGAACATCAATACATCCAACGGCAAACTGGCGGTGTGGCTCAGCAATGAAAAGGAGAACCTCGACGGCATAGAAAGACCGGACAACATCACTGAGGTGCTGCTCTTCAAGCAAGCTATCGCTTTGGGCTGGGACTGTCCGCGCGCCGCCGTGCTCCTCATCTTCCGAAAAATAGAGAGTTTCACGTTCACGGCGCAGACCGTTGGGCGCATTCTTCGTATGCCGGAGCAACACTTCTATGAGGACGATCGACTGAACTGGGGTTATGTCTACACCAACTTGAGCAAGGACATCATACAGATAGTGAAAGACGATATGGACTATATGTCGAACATCCATGCCGTGCGTCGTGAGAATCTCTCGAATGTGCTGCTTCGTTCCGAATATTGTGACCGACCTGCCATAACCCGAAAGCGTCTCGGTCCAGACTTCAAGAAGGAGCTTGTCAAGGTGTTTGAGAAAAATCTGCTTGTGAAAAACCGGCAACTGTCGCTCTTTACCATAGACGACTTGGAGGGCAATTCGGATGTTGGCGATGATGTTGGTGATAGCGGCGAAAGCATCCATGCCAAGAACCGTATGGCTTGTGAGGACAAGATAACCTTTCGGGTGAAAAGCATCGGTGTGGATCTGATAGAAGATGTGAACATCACGGGCGAGATTGGAGAGACGCATGTGGACAAGAAGGCAATGTATGTGCGCACAATGCAAGAGTTGAACAACTCATACAATACCTTCTGTGCCAAATGCATCGGCTCGAAGTTTGAGAAAGTAAGTGTTACGACTTTGGCTTTCGCCTTGAAAGAGCTGATGGAAGACCTCTTTGAGCTCTCGGAGACGGATGCCGTGAAGGTGATTCTCTATCATGGCAACAAAAGCGTGTTTGTCGACTTGATAGACAGAGCATTGAATCGCTATCAGAAGATTTTGGAAGACCGACAGAAAAAGCAAGACGATAAACATTTCAAGACTTGCGATTGGGAGGTGCCTGTGGAGCGACTCTACAATGAAGAGAGTCATAGCGTCAAGGAGGAGATGAAAGACCATGCCCTCCTGCCTTTCGTGGAACGGAATGATGCTTCTCAACAAGAGAAGCTATTTGTAGCTTTTTTGGAGGAAAACGAGGAATATGTAGACTGGTGGTATAAGAACGGAGATAATGGTCCTCTGAATTACGCTATCAGCTATGTGAAAAAGAATGGGCGAAAGTCGCTCTTCTATGTCGACTTCGTGATTCGCATGAAGAACGGACAGGTATTCTTATTTGATACCAAGGGCAAAGAAAGCGATAAGGATGCCGTGGAAAAGCACAATGCCCTCATCGACTATATGGCCAGCACCGATAACCAGGAGCAACATCTGAAGGGTGGAGTAATCATCGAACGAAAGGGCAACTGGAAGTATAGCCCCTCGAAGATAGCCAACACCAGCGACATTGTGGAGTGGGAGAGCTTCTTCCCAAAGGAATACAAATAAATTGATTAGACGTTTTATCAGAGAATATAGCGTAGAAATGCAAACCGGGGCGTTTTCTTAAATTATTTTGAAAACGCCCCGGTTTGTTTTTATCCAAAGTATATTGGGTTACATCAAACCGAAAATGGTATTGTAAATAGCACTGCAAATACCAAAGAGGGCAACGCCAACCGTACATACGGCCAAGGCAAATTTTGTATTGTTGTCGCTTTTGAATGTTGGAATCGGGGTGTCACTCTTTCGGATATACATCGCTTTTACTATCTTCAAATAATAATAGAGTGAGATGACGGTGTTTAACAGCGAAATAAATACCACCGCGTATGCCCACGTGCCCATCGGACTGCTCACCTCATGTCCATTTACGCCAGCCATAAAGATGAAAAATTTGGAGAACATACCAGCAAATGGAGGAATGCCTCCGAGGGAGAACAGGGCAAGAGTCATGAGGAAGCTCAACTTCGGGTTGGTACTATAGAAACCATCGTAGTCGTTGATACAAGTTTTGCCATGGGTGTTTTGCTCCACTACAGAGATGATGGTGAATACTGCCATATTGGCCACAACGTATATGAGCACATAGTAGACAAGGGCTGATGCGCTCATCTGCCAACTTTCACCAATAGCCGCCAACATAATGTAGCCGGCTTGGGATATGGAACTGAAAGCCATGAATCGTTTCAATTCATCTTGTCGGATGGCGAAAAGGTTGGCAATCGTGATAGAGAGCACCACCACAATCATCACCAGCACCTGCCAGTACCTAATCATCGGGCCAAAGACATGGAAGAGGATGAATAGTAAGGTGAAAGCAGCCGCTCCTTTGGAAATGACACTCAAATAACCCGTTACGGTAGTCGGAGCACCCTGATAGGTATCGGCGGTCCAAAAATGGAAGGGAACAAGCGAAATCTTGAAACCCAATCCGCTAAAGAAAAACACTAACCCCATGAGTAGCAACGGCGTTGTCCCTTGCCGGGTAATCTGCATTGCCACATCGTCAAAGTAAAGAGTACCGCATGCGCCATAGAGAAAGCTAATGCCAAAAAGCATAACGCCGCTTGAGAAAGTGGCGGTGAGAATGAACTTGGCAGCTGCCTCTGCACTGTCGTTGCGGTGGAGGTCGAAGGCCACCAGGGTGGCCAAAGGCACAGAGGCCATCTCCAAACCAAGGAAGAACATCAAGAAGTGTCCCGCGCTCATCATCATGAACATACCTAATAGGGTGCTCACGATAAGCATATAGAACTCGCCCTCACGCACACGACTCGTCTCATTGCCAATCCATGCCTTACTCATCAGTACGACAATTAACGTTCCAAGAGCTAAAATAGCTTTCACTACCGCCGTGCCAGCATTGGACTGGTACATTCCACCGAAGGCTGTAACATCGCCTGTGGTAGTGGAAAAACAGCACACAACGGTAACCAGGGCCAACAACATGGAAGCAAGAGGGTTGAACCAACAACGCTTTCTTCCCTTTGCAGAGCAAAAGTCGGCAACAAAAAGTATCACCAAGGCAACAGTAAGCGCTGCCTCTGGAATCATATAGAGAAACTGGCTGTAATTCATTTCTTTTTTCTTCTAAATAAGGTTGATTACAGGTTGCCCAACATAGGGACAAAGTTATTGATGTGCTCGAAGATGGGTGTGATGGCATTGGAGATGATGTTCTGGAACACCAGTGGGAACATGCCTAAACCGGCAACGCAGAAGATCAGCCCTCCGATGGCAAAACGCTCATCCCAAGTTGCATCGTGCAGCTCATAAAACTTTTGATTAGGAATCTTCTGATAGAGAATTTTTCCCACCACACGGAGAATATAGACCGCTGTGATAACAATAGAAGTACAAGCAATGAGGGTGGCCACGCGATGAAACGTACCTGCATTCTCAAAGGAACCCACAAAGATGGTCATCTCCGCGACAAAACCGGAGAACCCGGGAAGACCGAGGTTGGCAAGGCCAGCGACTACATAGGATACGGCAAGGAAAGGAATGACTTTCATCAGTCCGCCGAGATAGCGCACATCACGAGTTCCTGCGCGATGATATGTCATACCGATTACTGCGAAAAAGAGCGCGGTCATCAATCCGTGTGACAACATTTGAAGGATTGCGCCCGTGATAGCCGTATGAGTACACATGAGCAGAGCGAAAAGTACCATGCCACAGTGGGATACGGATGAGTAAGCGTTAATGTACTTCAAGTCGGTTTGCACACAAGCAGAGAGTGCACCATAAACCACGGAAATTGTGGTAAGCACAAGGAAGACTGGACACCAAAGCTCCAAAGCATCAGGCATGAGGAACATTGCGATGCGCAAACAGCCATATCCACCGAGTTTCATCAATACGCCGGCGTGGAGCATAGACACGGCCGTAGGGGCTGAGGCGTGACCATCAGGGCTCCAAGTGTGGAAAGGAAAAAGCGCTCCCAGTACACCGAATCCTATAAAAACAAACGGAAAGAAAATATTTTGGATACTCTTAGGCATGGCGTGGAGCTGTGCTAAATCCGCTACATTCATAGTCTGTGCCCCACTGAAGAAGTAGATACCGAGGATGCCAAGGATAAGTAAAGCGGAGCCTCCCATAAGCATCAGTGTCAGCTTCATGGCAGAGTACTCCTTCGGACCTGTTCCCCAGACTCCAATAAGCAGGTACATTGGGATAAGAGCCACTTCATAGAACATGAACATCGTGAACATGTCTGTGGAGATGAAGAACCCAAACACGCCAATACTAAGCAATACAAACCAAAGGAAATATTCCTTGGTCAAGGGCTTCAGTTGCCATGAAGCGAATGTTCCCGTGAACACAATGATTGCTGAAAGAAGAATCATGACGACAGAGATGCCGTCAACGCCAACGCTATAGGCAATCTTGAGGGGTTCAAACCATGTGACGCTGTATGTCAAAAGCATGGTAGCGGTATTGCCATTGTCACGCTGATTGACAAAATAGATGGTGAGCCAGATGGACAATGCAAGCAAAGCCGTAGCACCAACAACCATTACACCACGCACTTGATTGAGGCTCTTTGCCAACCACAGGCCAAAAAGCATCAAGGTGGGGATTACAACGAATAAAGTTAATATACTCATTTTCTTGTTATTCCATATTAGTTATCCATGCTACTACAATAAGAGAAGGCACAAAAGCAAGGCGACCGTGCCGGTAATGAACCATGTAGCATAGCTGCGCACGTCACCACTCTGCCAAGGACGAATGCTCTCAGCGGCTTCGTTAGTACCCCATGCAAGAAAGTTAAAAGTATTGTCTACTACATGACGATCAAACCAGGCAATGGGACGTGAGAAGCAACGAAACACTATCTTGTGAGTGAAGAACTGCCATGCTTCATCTATATAAAAGCGATTGAGTGCCGCTTTGTGAAGTTTCGGGAACGTACGCTCCAGTTTATCAGCAACTGGCCAATCTTTTCCCGCATACATCCACGTTGCGAGGCTGATTCCGATCACCGCTGCCATTATACTTGTCGTGGCTACACTCCAATCGATGTGAATGTCATAGCTCTCGCCAGTAGCCGTCACAAAGTGACCAAATGGTATGAAACCAGCGGCTACAGAGATGACGGCAAGGAAAACCAGCGGCCCCCACATCACGAAAGGTACTTCCTGTGGACGACGACGGTGCTCTGGATCGGCTTCATAATAACTCTTACCCCAAAATATGAGGTAATAGAGGCGGAACATATAGAATGCGGTCATGCCGGCTACAACCGTCATAAACCACCCTAAGAACGGAGAGAACTGAAAGCAGGCTGCAATAATCTCGTCTTTAGAAAAGAAGCCGCTGAAAGGTGGTATGCCTGCGATGGCAAGACAACCGATAAGGAAACAAATGTTGGTAATGGGCATATACTTCCGCAGACCTCCCATGTACTGGTAGAAATTGCTCCCCACAATAACAATGATAGCACCAGAGCAGAGGAAAAGCAATGCCTTGAACATTGCGTGAGTGAAGAGATGAAACATGGATGCCATATAGCCAAGACCACCATGATGGTTGTCAAGGGCAAAGCAAACACCCAATGCCACAAGCATATAAGCTATCTGGGAGATGGTCGAGAAGGCCAGCCCTCGTTTAATATCGGACTGAGCACAGGCCACGGCAGCGGCATAAAAGGCTGTGAAAGCCGCAATGTACGCTATCCAATGGAGCTGTTCTATGGCGCCAAACTTTATATAGATGGGGAAAAGGCTGGCCACCTGATATACTCCAGCCACAACCATCGTTGCAGCATGAATCAGCGCAGATACAGGGGTAGGTCCCTCCATGGCATCTGGCAACCAGATATGGAGTGGGAACATAGCACTCTTACCAGCACCTCCAATGAACATTAAGAACAAAGCGGTGGGAATCAACCAGCTTGCCGTGTGCTGCATGTGTGTGAGGTTGTTGGACAAATCAGGCATCACACCGAGATCATAATTGAACGTTCCTGCATAATAACTATAAATCAAAATGCCGAACAGGAAGAATAAATCTGCAAAACGTGTGACGATGAAGGCCTTTTTCGACGCATGGACCGCAGCATGCTTCGGGTAATAGAAGCCGATGAGCATATAGGAACAGACACCTACCAGCTCCCAGAATAAATACATCTGGAAGATGTTGGTAGCTACAACCAGACCAAGCATGGACATGGTAAATAGGGAAAGGAAAGCATAGAAGCGTTGAAATCCCTTCTCGTATCCCTCAACCTCATAGTTCTCATCACGCTCAGCCATATAGCCAAAGGAGTAGATGTGTACCATCAGGCTAACTGTGGTTATGACCAAAAGCATCATTGTAGAAATCGGCGTGAGTCGGAATCCTACTTTGAAAAGTAAATCAATACCGAAAATAGGAGACTTACCAAAGTCGAGCCAGGTAAGATTGAATGCGGTCACTGTTGGATAAAGGCCCCAAGCTTCTCGCCCTACAGCGAAAAAATATTGATAAGCCGTGAAGTAACAAAGACAGGTCACCACCGCCATAAGGGCAGTACCGATATAACCGGCAACCTTCTTAGGCATTTTCATTCCCAGCAGTCCCAACAAAAGAAAACTGAGAAATGGCAGGAGAAGTATCAAAAATGCGTAACTGTACATAACATTCTGGAAGATTAAAGTTTCAGATTATCAATACTGTTCACCTGGTTGCTGTGGAAATGACGGTAAACATTGATAATTATTGCCAAAGCCACAGCACTTTCTGCAGCAGAGACACCAATAGAAAAGAGTGTGAATATCATCCCCTCTTGCCCACCAGGGAACAACAGGCGATTGAAAGCTGCAAAATTAAGGTCCACAGCATTCAGCACAAGCTCCACTGAAATTAGCATCGCAATAAGATTACGGCGGGTAATAAACCCGAAGACTCCAATGAAAAACAACAGTCCACTAAGGATGAAGAAATAATCTATACTAATCATTTTGAGTTCTCCTTTTTCTTATAAGAGTTCAGGATTACGAGACCGCCAATAATGCAAGCCAGTAAAAAGAGGGAAATAAACTCAAATGGGAGTACATATCCATACTTTTCAGCTGACATCAAAGCGTTGCCAAGTTCACTAACTGGCAGTTCTTTCGAGAGGTCTACGGCTTGAGCTATGAATTGATTCTTAAGCAAAATGATGCCCACCGTAGCCAATCCAACAAATGAAACGGCTGCGGCAAGAATAGTCCTCTTGCCCAACCAGCGCTCAGAAAGTCCTTGTAGGGTTCGTTTGGAAACGAGTTGGATGGCAAAGATATACATCATAGTGATGCCGCCAGCATATATGCTGATTTGTGCGGCGCCAAGGAACGTATAGTCGAGTACAAAATAGAGTCCTGCCACCCCAAAGAGCACAAAAAGAAGTGCTGTTGCGGCGCGCATGATGCGCTTAGTAGATACGCAGAACACGGCTGAAACCAGAATTACTGCAGCGAGGATAAAGAATATTATTGTTCTTGCCATAATTGGAGGCTATTTTGTTTTGGTATTAAACGTGCCCACTTTCCATTCAGCACCACCATCGATGATGTTCGGTAAACTTCCCCCCTTGTAATTTTCCTTGTCCAGATGCAATACAAGTTGGCTGCGATCAAAGACAGAGTTTTCAAAATCATTGGTGAATTTGATTGCCCCGAAATTGCAGGCGTTTACACAGAGCTGGCAAAACATACACTCTCCCAAATCATACTGGTAGTCAACAAGCTGCCTTTTCTTTTTCCCTGTTTCGGGGTTTTCCACCATCTCGTGAGTTATTTTAATGGTGGCATTAGGGCATGCCTTCTCGCACATTGTGCAAGCTACACACTTATGGTTACCATTCTCATCACGCACAAAGACAAGTCGACCCCTGTAACGCTTTGCAACATGCAAGGTGGTTTTTCGATTCTCAGGATACTGCTCGGTGCTCTTGGGCGTAAAAAACTCCCGGATGGTAGTTTTCAAACCCGTAGTTAGAGTTTTGAGTGCGTCTCCTATTTCACCAAAATAGGTTTCTTTATTATCTTCCATTTTAAATTTACGCTATTTTAATCTCAACGTCAGAGCGTCAGCCCAAAAGCAACGCAGAAAGCAGATACGGCTAAAGTGAGTAACATTAGCGGCATGAGGTACTTCCATTCCAACTTAAGTATCTGATCGATACGCAGACGGGGGAATGTCCAACGAATCCACATCAAGATAAATACAAGGAAAAAGGTTTTGCCAAAGAACCAAATAAAGCCTGGAATAAGGTTCATCAGATGGTCAAATCCCTCTATCCCAATGTTCAATGGCGCCCATCCGCCAAGGAAGACGCCTGCTGCCAGGCCTGCAATGACAAATAAGTTTAGGTATTCGGCAAGGTAGTAAAAACCGAAACCCATACCACTGTATTCAGTGTGATAACCGGCTGTAAGCTCACTTTCTGCTTCTGCGAGGTCAAAAGGACCACGGTTGGCCTCTGCGTTGCCTGCAATAAGGAATACGACAAATGCGACAAGAGCAGGAATGTGGCCTTGTATAATGAGCCAATTCCATGGTCCAGTCTGCGCCTCAACTATATCACTCATCTGCATTGTGCCCAAAAAGACCACGGCAATAATATAGCACAAGCCCAATGACATCTCATAGGAGATAAGCTGCACCGCACCGCGCATAGCAGAAACTACAGAGTACTTATTATTTGAAGCCCATCCAGCCATAAAAATACCAATCACTCCAAGCGAGGAGACTGCGGTAATCATGAATAAGCCAACGTTGAAATCGAGGACTTCCATGCCTTTGTTAAAAGGAAGGAAAGAGAATGTACCCACCGATGCCACCATCACGAGAATAGGAGCAAGGTAATACAGAAGTTTATCTGCCCGGTCTACATCGAAGATCTCCTTAGTGAGCATCTTCACAACATCGGCGAATACTTGGAAGATACCCCAAGGGCCAACTCGCATAGGACCAACACGGCACTGGAAATATGCACAAACTTTCCGTTCCATGAATATCAGGACTATACAGATGAGCGCATAGGCCGTGAGTACAATGACGCCCACAAGCACGCATTCTATCAGTATGGCCCAGAAATTGCTTAGCCCACACGTCTGTCGGAGCAGAGTATCGAACCAATTCGTAACTATACTAAAATCAAACATTACTTCGAGTTTTACATGAAATTACATATCTTGAACGGATTACCGGTCGAGGTCAGGGATGACAAAATCAATAGAGGCACCAGTGGCCACAAGGTCGGCAATCTTTTGACCGCGCAGCATCTTATCGAAAGCGCCGACAAGGGTCAACCCCATGGGGCGCATTTTCAAGCGGTAAGGGCTCTTGTCTCCACGGCTATCGAGATAGATCCCGAATTCCCCAGCTCCGCCCTCGACGGAAAACCACCATTGGCCTTCTGGCACTTTGATGATAGGCTTCTGCTTGATATAGTAATCACCCTCGGGAATATTATCTATAAGCTGTTCGATAATATGAAGACTTTCATACATTTCATAAACATGAACCATGTATCGCGCCATAGAATCAGCACTCGTCAATGTGATTTCCTTAAACTCTACTTTGTCGTAAAGATCATACGGATGATTCTTACGCACGTCATTATGCCATCCGGCAGCACGGCCAGCAGGACCTGTGAGTGCATAATTGATGGATTCTTTCAAATCTAATGGGCCACAATCCTCCAATCGTTTGTGTGTGATGACATTGTCGCCAAACACGTCAAGGTATTCTTGAATCATCGGACGGAAGTACTTGCAGAATGCCTTCACATTGCTAACAAAGTGTGGATCAATGTCTGCTTGCAGTCCACCGATTCGATAATAGTTCTGTATAAGGCGGCCTCCCGTGGTCTCCTCCATCACGTTGAGCAGATGCTCTCGGTCTCTCATGCAATAGAGGAAAGCTGTCAACGCACTCAAATCCTGGGCGCAAGTTCCGAGAAATAGCAGATGGTTGTCAATGCGTTGGAGCTCATCCATGATAGTTCGTATATAATGGATGCGGTCGCTCAGCTCTACTCCCATAGCTTCTTCTATGACGCCCACCAGTGCATGGCGGTGCATCATGGCGCAAAGATAATTCAGACGGTCTGTGAATCCGAGTATTTGAGGATACGTCATGCTTTCCGCCATCTTCTCCATACCGCGGTGAATGTATCCAAGATGCGGGTAGACATGTTTAATGGTCTCGCCATTCACTACGGTTTCCAGGCGTAACACACCATGCGTAGAAGGATGGTTTGGGCCGAAGTTCATCACAAAATCGTCATCGTCCATCAACTGATGGCGCGTGGCGACAAGGTTGCCATCTTGACCCAGGTTCCACTCCGTTGCCCAATCCTCAGAAGGTTCATCAGTATCGGGAAAGCGATTGGCCTCAGGACTCATGTCGAAATTCTTTCGAAGCGGCCACCCCTTGAAGTCGTTGCGCATGAAAAGGCGACGCATGTCAGGATGTCCCAGAAACTTTATACCGAGGAAATCATAGACCTCACGCTCCAACAAATCTGCTGCTCGCCATAATTTCAGCACAGACGGAATGACATAGTCCTCGCCAATCTGCTTGGCTATAATTCGCGTGGAGCAACGTTCATGCGTTTGTGTATTCTCCAGAATATAGATACAACCTAACCCTTCTTCGCCGAAGTCCTCTCCAATGATGGTGACAAGATAGTCGAAATGTTTCTCGCTATACAGCCTCCCCATTTCATGAGAAAAGCTGTCGAATGTGAGTTCAATATTTTGCAGTTTCATCTTTCTGTCAGCTTAGGTAGCGTTAATCCTCCAATTCCTTCTTTGCGTCAAAGTCCTTGGGAACATCCGTTACAATGATTGGGGCACGTTTGCCCAATTTTTCATCGGCAACGAGATTGGCATTGCTTAATCCATGAAGCCCGCCCTTTTCCATGGAGCGTTCACGTTCTTCACGGGTCATCTTATGATTGGCTCCACCAAAGAACTTTTCCACTTTTACTTTGCGCTGCAACTGCATCATGCCATAGAGAATAGCCTCAGGCCGTGGAGGACATCCTGGTATATAAACATCAACAGGGACAAGCTCGTCAATGCCCCTCACCACACTATAACTTTTTTTAAATGGCCCCCCAGAGATAGCACAGCCTCCCACAGCAACGACATATTTCGGCTCAGCTATTTCGTCATAGAGTCGCTTAAAGACAGACGCCATTTTGTTGGTGATGGTTCCCGCACACATGATGAGGTCAGCTTGGCGAGGGGAATTGCGTGTCACCTCGAACCCGAAACGAGCAAAATCATACCGGGCACAGCCCACAGCCATGAACTCTATACCACAACAACTGGTTCCGAAAGTGAGCGACCACAACGAGTTGCTGCGTCCCCAGTCGATTGCCTGGTCAAGCGAACCAAGGATAACGTTAGTTCCTCCAGCATTCAATTCCTGCGCCAGTTTCTCCAATGTCACGTTGTCCTTAAATTCCTCATAAGGGATGGACTTAATCTTTGGCTTTCTCATTTCCATTCCAACGCTCCTTTCCGCCAGGCATAGGCCAAGCCAAAGACCAGAACCAACATGAAGAACCCAATGGAAAAGAGCATCGCGCCGCCATTTTCACCCGACAACTTTCCGAAGACCGTAGCCCAGGGATAAAGAAACACGGTCTCCACATCGAACATAAGGAAGAGTATTGCGAACAAATAGTATCCCACATGCATGGGTACCCATGATGTGCCATAGGTTGGAATACCACACTCGAAAGGCTCACCCTTCACTGGATTGTAGCTCCTTGGGCCTATCAGTTTAGCAATAGCGTATGCTGCTACCACCAAGACAATACCCGTAAGGAGTACGGTTACTAACAGTGTGAAAATCATAACAAATTATAATATAGCTATTTTGAAAATCATTGTTGTTGGATGCCTGTCGAAAACATAAAGGAATCTTATAGGCTTTTAACCGTATGCAAAGGTACAAAGAAATATATAATGTCGCAAAGGAATAGAAAGAAAATTTGCCAACTCGACTTTGCAAAAGTTCTGTGTTTTGCACAATAGAAGATTTCTGCTTCACCTGATGAATAATAGATTTAGACAAGGGCATCCGCTGTTACTCCTTGCCCAAGCACTACAGAGCTTTTGCAGACCACACCACAAGTAGAGGCCTTCCCAAAATATGTTTAAATGTTTGTCGCTCTCACTGGAAATGACTACCTTTGCATCAAATCTTTTAACTGAATCATACCTATGATTAACCAGCAATTATTGAAACCAGAGAGTATCGTCGTAGTGGGCGGCTCCAACAATGTGCATAAGCCAGGTGGTGCCATCGTGCGCAATCTGTTGCAGGGCAATTATCAAGGTGCGTTGCGTATCATCAATCCCAAGGAAGACGAGGTGCAAGGCATCAAGGCCTACCATACCCCCGAGGAGCTTCCTCCTACGGACATGGCCATTTTGGTCGTAGCGGCAAAGTTTTGTCCTGATTACGTCGAATATTTGGCTAAAGACAAAAATGTACGCGCGTTCATTATAATTTCAGCAGGATTTGGAGAGGAGACCCAAGCTGGCGCAGTGCTTGAGCAGCAAGTGCTCGATGCTTGCGACAAGTATGGTGCATCGCTCATTGGACCCAACTGCATTGGTGTGATGACCAACTACTATCACGGTGTATTTACAAAGCCCGTGCCTACACTTAATCCTAAGGGGGCCGACTTTATCAGCGGATCAGGGGCTACGGCAGTCTTCATATTAGAGTCTGCTGTGCAGAAAGGATTGCAGTTCAACTCCGTTTGGAGCATTGGCAACGGCAAGCAGATAGGCATTGAGGACGTACTCCAGTACATGGATGAGCATTTTGATGCGGAGCACGACTCCCGCATCAAGCTCCTTTATATAGAGAACATCTCCAATCCTGACAAGTTTCTGCTCCATGCCAGCAACTTGATAGCCAAAGGATGCCGTATCGCCGCCATCAAGGCAGGTAGCTCGGCCAGCGGTTCGCGCGCAGCATCGTCCCACACGGGTGCCATCGCTTCCAGCGACTCCGCCGTAGATGCACTATTCCGCAAGGCGGGCATAGTACGTTGCTATGGGAGGGAAGAGCTGACGACCGTGGGCTGTATCTTCTGGGTGCTTGAGGAAGACTCCAAATTCCATGTCCAGACTGACTCGAAGTTAGACAACTTTGCTATTGTTACCCACGCAGGAGGACCGGGCGTAATGCTAACAGACGCACTTTCTAAGGGGGGAATGAACGTTCCTGCCTTTGCTGGAGAGGGCGCAGACCGGCTCAAAGCCAACCTTCTGCCTGGATCTTCCGTTCACAATCCCATAGATATCCTTGCCACGGGTACGCCAGAGAACCTTGCCACGGCCATCGATGCCTGCGAGAAAGACTTCCCTGAAGCCGATGCCATCTTCGTCATCTTTGGCTCTCCCGGCTTGGTCACCCTGTATGAGGCCTACGATGTGCTCGACAAGAAGATCCGCAAGTGCAGCAAGCCCATATTCCCCATCCTCCCCTGCCTCAATACGGCTGGCCCAGAGGTGGCAGAATTCTTGAGCAAAGGACACGTTAATTTTGCTGACGAGGTCGTACTGGCCACAGCTTTGGCGCAAGTGCGTAACACACCAAAGCCTGCCCAATGCGAGACCGACCTTGAGGGAGTTGACGTTCAAGGCATCCGCCGCGTCATTGACGGCATTAAGAACAACGGATACATTGCCCCACAGAAAGTACGCGAGCTGCTTTCCTGCGCTGGCATACCCATGGTACCTGAGTATGTTTCTGCCAACCAGGAGGAACTGATTGCAGAAGCCGAGAAGATGAGTTATCCCATTGTGGCTAAGGTTGTGGGACCAGTCCATAAGAGTGATGTAGGCGGCGTCACGCTCAACATCCGCAATAAGGAGCAACTTGCCCAAGAGTTCGACCGCATGATGAAGATTAAAGACGCTACGGCTGTCATGATTCAAAAGATGATATCCGGCACAGAGTTGTTCATCGGCGCAAAGTATGAGAATCGATTTGGTCACATCGTGCTCTGTGGTCTGGGCGGTATCTTCGTCGAAGCGCTCAAGGACGTCGCAAGTGGTCTGGCACCATTGACCATGTCAGAGGCCGAGGCGATGATTCGTTCGCTCCGTGGCTACAAAATTCTTCAGGGCACGCGTGGTCAAAAGGGCATCAATGAGAAGCGCTATGCCGAGATTATCGTGCGCCTCTCCATCCTGCTCCGCCACGCCACGGAGATTAAGGAGATGGACATCAACCCATTGCTCGCCGAAGGCGATGCCATAACGGCGGTTGATGCGCGCATCTTGATTGAAAAATAAGCATTCTTTATCGAGTCGCCCTCCCCAGTAATGGAGGAGGGCGATTTTCTTTGCCCGGCTGAATAAAGTCGGGGAGGGGATTCATCTGATAAAAAACATGCTCTTCCGGAATTTGGAGTGATGGCATAAAAAGAATGTGTCGTTTTAGCTTTGGCTTTTGCAAGTCCTCACAACAAGTAATTTGTGTAATACTTACATCTACAACCGACATTGTTTTTATAGGCTATAGGGATGTTCTATAAATTAAAGTACTAATATTCAGTGAATTACTTGCATATTAAGCAAAAAAGTCGAGTTCATCCGACATTTCGCGTGATACGACAGTCGTGCAGTGCATATAACCTTAGATTGAAATACCTTTCATCTCTAAAGCCATATGCATTGCGTTTCATAACCTTTATCTTATTGTTTATAGAACATCCCTATATAGTTTGTGCTCTCGTATACCGACAAGGCTATAGACTATAGGCTGCCAATTCATGTTGGTATTGGCATCACTATTCTCGAATGCTCCGTACACATCCAAGCCGCCACCAAATGGTTTACCTTCTTTCATGTCGTCATATGGCTGCTTGAGAATCCACATAATGCGTGGAGAAGACTTGCAATAGCCTTCTATGTTAAACACACCGTCGGTTAAAGGTTGAAGGCCATCGTTAGAAAGTTCCAACTTTTTAGCCAATTCAAAAATTTTGCTTTTGATTAGTTCCTGACCACTACGTATATTGTCAGGTGAAATAGATTCCAACTTTTCCACAGGGGTTTACGTAATTTTGTATTATGACTCCAATTCGGACAGTTAAAATTCTTTACTTATACACACATAAAAGCGTGAAGCCAGTTCTGTCACTCGTTCCACAGTGTAAAGGGCTTCGCATTGCCCTGTTCGACAGTTACGCCTTATAAATATAGTCTGCTTCCCCCTCTGCCCATCGGGGCTTCCGGCAGGTGTTCAGACAGGGCAAAGATAAGCATTTATTTTTAATTTTCTTATACTTCTTTCAGAAAATATTTCTCACTTTTCAATTTTGCAATATAAGAACGATATAATATACTGATACTCAATATGTTGCAATATAGCCTCTTTCGCGTCGCCATTCAGCCTCTTTTACGTTGCCATATCGGCTGAATTACAAGGTCATATAGGCCCTATTACAAGGCAAAAGGAACGAGGGTGGGTACAAGATGATTTTCATCGATGCAGAAAGCAGGATTGGCAATGCTGTTGGCCAATAGATTGAGGTAGAAATTCATATAAAAAATCCCGAAGTCCTGAGCTATAGGGCTTCGGGTAATTCCTTGATACGGTCTTGAGCTTTTATGAGCTTTTATCGCAAGTTATACCTTAATTCCACAACACTATTATAAATTAAACTTTTTAAGTGCCTAATCTGAGAAACTCATTCCTTTTGGAGAAATATGACCTTGAACATGAGCACGACATCTATCTGCGGACGTCCTGCTGAGGTCTTGCAGTCTTTCTTTACCAATACGTCCTCGAGCGTGGGGCGGAACATCTCAAAGTCGACCAAACAGGCAAGACATTCAATAGGGTTGCCCATTTGGGCAAGTGCTTCTTTCGTGAATTCTTCCTCGAACAGGCTCTCGCCTTTGGGCTTGCGGTATATTGTCGTTTTCTGCATAATGGTATGTTATTTCACCAATAAAGGTACGACTTTTTTGCGTAATATGCAAGTAATTCGCTGAATCTTAGCACTTTTATTTATAGAACATCCCATGAGAGAACGGATGATTTCGCTGTACTGATAACCGAACGATCTGCATCTTAGACCGAGGGTCGAGTCGATTACAGATGACAATGTGGAGTCAAATTGCTCCATGATTGAAAATATTCCCCCAAAAGGAGTGAGCCTCTCAGATTTAATTCGTATTTTTGCCATGTCTATCGTCGGATTCTCTTGTTTATATTTTAAACACTAAGACAAGTGAATTCTTCGACATGGCAAAATCCTGGGCAACTTTTTGTAGCTCCAGGCACTTAAAAAGTTTAATTTATAATAGTGTTGCGGAATTAAGGATGAAGATAATCACCACAAGCGACTGGCACTTGGGCAGTCTCTTTCACGGCAACGACCGTCTGCCCGAGCACCGTCACTTTCTCAAATGGCTCTTAGGCCAGATTGCTACACACCAGCCCGACGCTCTACTCGTGGCGGGCGACATATTCGACAACGGCAACCCATCGGCTGCCGCACAACGCGAATACTATGGGTTTCTTGCCGATGCCACGCAGGCTTGTCCCCCAATGACTATTGTCATAACGGCTGGCAACCACGACTCCTCCAACAGGCTTGAGGCTCCTCGGCCGTTGCTTGAGCGCTACAATGTGGAGATCCGAGGCAACGTGCAACGCAAATGGGTGCCGTCCGGTGACGCGACAGGGGCATCAGGCAATTGGCTGACCAAATTCAAGGACCTTATCATTCCCATACATAGTGCGGACGGTGACAGTATTGTCGTCCTCGCCGTGCCATACCTGCGCTCAGATGTGGTGGCCGACGAGAACTACTCGCATGGTGTTAACCGCTTTCTGCAAGAGCTCGCCGACTGTGCCCGACAGCTCTATCCCGGCATGCCGACAGTCATGATGGCGCATCTCTATGCCTGCGGCACCGACATAGCCAAAGAAGACGCTAGCGAGAGAATCATTATCGGCGGACAGGAAGAGGTGAACATCGACAAGTGGGAGGGACATCCCGACTACCTGACATGCGGACACATCCACAAGCGCCAACATATATGGGGTACAGACTGGGCACGATATACAGGTAGTGCCCTGCCTATGTCTTTTGCCGAGAAGGACTATCGGCATGGTGTCGACCTGCTGACCATTAGCGGTGGCAAGCAAATTGGCCTGGAGTTTCTCGAATATCATCCGCAGCATTCTCTGCGCATATTGCCCGAGACCGACACACCTATGACACCCAAGAAACTGCAGAAACTCATCAACCGACAGCTCACAGACCGCCATGGCGACAAGCTCAGTGAGAACTTCGAGTATGTCGTGCTGCGTGTCATGCTCGACAAGGTGTCGGCCGACGACATACGCGAGCTGGAGAGTCTCGTCGCTACTAAGGATGCCGTGCTGTGCAAGATACAGAAAATAATGCCACAGCTCGACATCACCACCATCAACGACTCACAGCGCATAGCCAGCATAGATGACATTCTGAATCGAGACCCTGTTGACACCCTGCGCGAGGCCTTTGCCATCAAACATGGCACGGAGATGTCGCCAAAACAAGAAGAGATGATCAAGGTGATAATGAACGAGTTGTCTACCGACGACTGACAAACACACATGCACGCAAATTATGAGATTCCTTAAACTTGAGATATTGAACCTTGCCTCGCTCGACCGGCAGGAGGGTGAGATGATTGACTTTGAGCACGGAGCACTGGCAGAAAGTACCATTTTCAGCATCGTTGGACCGACGGGCAGCGGCAAGTCTACCCTTCTCGATGCCATCTGCCTCGCACTCTACAACCGTGCCCCGCGCTATCCGCGCAAAAAGGGCGACCGCAACCAGAACATAGAGATATTCGGCAGTCCTGAGGACGGCGAGAACAACCGTCTTGCACCGACCGACAGCCGCAACATCCTAACACGGGGCAGAAAGACTGGCTATAGCAAGCTGACATTCATTGCCAACAACGGCATGGTGTACCGTGCCGAATGGCATGTGCGCTTCCAGCGCGTAAGATATGAGAACGCACAGACCTTGCTCTTCCGTATCGGCATGAAAGACGACGTGCAGACAGAAGAGACTGCCGACTGGAACTCACTGCCCGACATTATAGGTCTCGACTACGAGCAGTTTCTTCGTACGGTGCTCCTCGCCCAAGGCTCGTTTGCCAACTTCCTTAACGCCAAGGAAAACGAGCGATACGAACTTCTTGAAAAACTTATCGGCGGCGACGATACCTACACACGCATCGCTGAGAAAATAGACGAGCACAGACGAGCAGCTGTCGACCGCCTCAAGGAGATACAGGCGCAGCTCTCTGCCTACGAGCAGGATGACCTCACAGAGGAGCAAATAGTTGAACTTAACGCGCTCATCACAAAACTGGAGGAGCGTGCGGCACAGAACCGAAAGGATCTGGAAAACATTAAGGTTGCTCTCGACTGGTACACCCGAGAGGACAATTTCTGCAAAGAACTGAGGAAATGTAATGCAAGCCTTGCGTCGGCTAACAAAGAGGCCGAGGCTATGGCTGGACAGAAAACACGTCTTGCACAGCACGACGCAACCATCGATGCAGTGGGCATCTACAAACACATAAAGGAAACGGAGCAAAGTATTGCCAAGCTAAACGCCGACATCAAGTCGGCAGAAGACCAAACGGCAGAGATTAAGGCAAATGCGGACAAAGAGGAGAATATGCTGAAACTGCTAAAAGAGTATCAGCAAGCCGCACTTAGCGCACTGGACAAGCAGAAGCCGCACATCAATCGAGCACGGTCTAAAAAGGCTGAGCTGAAAGCTACCCTTAAGAGCGTGGTAGAGAAAGAGGCTGCCGTTGTAGACTGCAAGCAGGCATCAGCCGCAGCACAAAAAGCTCTTGACCATAATCTGACGGAAATATCTCAGGCTGAGCAAAATGCCAGGCGGCAAGAAGTGGCCTATGAGACATTGGCTGTAGAAACCGAGAGTCACACCAAACAGCTACTGCAGGCTGTCGCAACTGCCCAAGATGCCTATACAGCCAAAGCCACAAAGGCGGAAGGCGTGAATGTGGAGGCTCTGCAAAACGCAAAGACGGAAGCCGACGCTAATCTCAACGACATCAAGTCGGCCATGAAAATTCTGCAAGACCTCAACGACAAAAGGACTCGGCTCGAACAGAACGTACATGAACTTGACATACAGAAGAAGCGGAAAGACGATATAAAGACTAAGATTGGAGGCACCAATACCGAAGGTCTTAAAAAAGAACTTGACACACTCCGCCACACTCAGACGCTCATGACAAGCAACGACTGGCAGACACACCGTCACAACCTGCACGACGGCACGCCGTGTCCGCTGTGCGGCGCCACTCATCATCCTTATGCCGACGATGCCACGCTCGCCCCCGTCATCTCCGAACTTGCTACGCTCATACAAAACAAGGAGACCGAACTCGACCGGATGACAAAAGAATTTGCCCGGCTGGCAAAGGAACAAGGCGACGTGGAAGGAAGCGTCAGGCAGATGGAGAAGACCATCGCATCGCTTGATGCCGATGTGAAACGTACCGGCAACGAATGGGACACATTGCACGATAGACATTCAGAATGGGCATCTTCCACCGAGGCGCTTGGCAAACTGCTACCCGTCATGGAGCAAAATGCGCAGGAAGCGGCAAAAGCCCTTAACCAATACAACGCCTTGATGCGAACTATCGAAAAGCTACGCAAGGTTAAGGAAAGCGCAGAGGCCCAGCGGAACGAGTATAAGGAGAAGGCGGACAAACAGTTGAAGACAGCAGAGCAGACAAGGAATGACGCCATGACGCTTTGTGCCACCGCCAAGGGCAAGACAGAGAATCTGCAGGCACAACTAAAGGAGAAGAACAAAAAGCTATCCGCAGCCGAGGCAGCGTTAAACGAGTCTCGCGCTATGGTGGAAAAGTTGAAGGAGGAGATGAAAGCAGAGATTGGCGACAAGGATCCTGACCAATACGAGTCGGAGCTTACCGCAAGTGTCAAGGATGCTGACAACAAGGTGGCTGCAAAGACAGAAAAGTTAGCCAAGCTCAACAACAGGCTCGGTGTGCTGTCTGGCAGACTGGAAGCAGACAAGAAACAGTTGCTCTCGGCAGAAGAGTCTATAGACCAGCGCAACAGCGCGCTTGCCACATGGATTGAATCCTATAACAAAACCAATGCAGGCTCTGCCCTTACTGTCGGCGACATAGCTATGCTCTATTCTGCAACCGACAATTGGGAACACATACGGCAAAATATACAGTTGAAGAACGATGCGCTGACAAAAGCCCAGACGCTACTTGAGAAAGCCACACATGAGCACATGGAACACCAGGCGGCAAAGCCTTCCACATCGCGCGATGACCTTGCTAAGCGCAAAGCCGAATTGGAGGCTGTATCCGACACAGAACTGGTCGAGGCCAAGTCGCGAAGGCAACGCTATGACCATGCACGGCAGCAGATGGGAGTAATGCACGACCGCAAGCTGCAAGCCGAGCAGACAACAGCCGAGTGGACAGCCATCGCCGATGCCATAGGCTCAGACGGGCGCACTCTGCGCAAGATAGCGCAATGCTACACCCTTCGCTTTCTCATTGCCCATGCCAATGTCGAGATACGCAAGTTCAACAGTCGCTACGAGTTGGTGCAGGTGAAGCACTCGCTTGGCATAAGGGTAATTGACCACGACCGTGCCGACGACATACGCGACACCACGTCGTTATCTGGGGGTGAGACCTTTATCGTAAGTCTCGGACTGGCTCTCGGTTTGTCTGCCCTCTCATCACGCAACGTCTCCTTCGATAATCTGTTCATAGACGAAGGATTCGGCACACTCGATCCAGACACCCTTGCCACTGTAATAGACTCGCTTGCCATGCTACAGTCGTCGCAGGGAAAGAAGGTTGGCGTTATAAGCCATACAGACACCATGAGCGAGCGCATCACAACACAGATACGCATCATCAAGAACGGCAATTCTGGCAGCAGCCATATCGAGGTGTATCCGTGACCAGATGCGTTGTCGTGAACTAAAGTTTCTTGTAAAGACATGCTGGAATATCAAGGTGGGATTCCAGGAAAAAACTTTGGAAGAAATAGTCCCATAGAAACTTTGTTCTTGCAACTTGCACACCAGTTTTTGGTCATCAGAAATTATGCGAAAATAACGAATGGTTTGTTTGCCAGAATAATTGGCAAAATTAGTGCACTTGCCATTCTGCAATATGTAAACTTCATTAACAACAAGTCCATCGGCAGAATTAAGTATGCACTAATTTAATTCTGTCAACGGGTGGATTTAAGTTATATTTAAAGGATGAATGGGATACGTTTGCCTAAGATGTAAATGTTTTTTGACTCCAAAAGAGCATAGTCTATCGGTGGTTCTGTTCCATAAACAAGGCTGTCACGGCAAATCATGAGAATCTTGCCAAGGTTGTTCTGACCGACAAACACACCGGTATCATTCACTTTGCAAGTCTCTATGTTGACCAAGCGTTTCAATGCAGCCTTGCTAATCTTAGGATTGTCGGTCTTCGCCTGTCTTATGATTTCCTTTTTAACAGCAGCTTTTTTTGCTGCCAACTCTGTGTTGGTGCATCCCCATACTTCCTTTGTGTCACCATGTTGCTTGGTTGTGTCCTCAATAATGATAGCGTCATGTGGCAACTTCAGAAGCATATTTGCAAAATCTGCATTGCCCTTGCACTTCTGCCAAATAACGTAGAGCATCCACTGTACACGGAATGTTGAAAAATCATTACGGATAAGGCTTTTGTTTTTGTTCTTTACAAAACGTTTTGCAGCAAAGCCGCTTGTCTGACGCTGCATGTCCTCTTGTATGGACAAATGTTTGTCTGAAGAGTCTGAAAACTCACCACACAAGTAAAGCGTCTCACTGTCACGCCAAGTTACACCTCTAAATGAAAACGGATAGCCACCTGCCATATTAGTAAGACGCACGTTAACACCATTCACCACGTCCGAAGCCTTAGTGAATGGCAAACAATTAAAGTGTGAAGCATCAATGTGCTCCACACGACCTAAGATGATTTCTGATATTTTTGATGCTGCCATAAATTTTTAATTTAAAGATGAATAATCAAGTTTTAAACTCACATCTATCTTACCACCGTGGCAATGGCTAATCTGCTCGGTTGGTTCTGTACTAAAACAGACTCTTAATGCTTGTCAATATATAAAAGAACGACTCCCCGTCCGTGGTTATTTTTACAAATTTACAGACTTGTTCTGAAAATGACGAAAAATCTCTGCTAAGAATAGTTAATGGATGGTACTTTAGTAAATTACTAAATAGTATATGATAAAAAAAGGATGCATCATTTTGACACACCCTCATTACAAATCGTCTTTTTTGTCAGACTTTGTCGTTTTATTATTTCTCAGGAATTTGCTCAAGGGCAGTTGTTAGCAGCTTCCAGAATGGTTCGACTGTTGCAACTTCGGCACGCTCGCTGGTAGTATGTGGCGAGAGAAGTGTAGGTCCAAGACTGACAACATCCATCCCTGGGTATTTACTGAGGATAATGGAGCACTCCAATCCTGCATGGTCAGCTTGCACGGTGGCTTCGGTGCCATTCTGCTCTTTGTAGATCTTCTTGAGCAAATTCAAAATTTCGCTGTTGGGGTTGGGATCCCATCCGCCATAACTTGCACTTAGCACCGTTTTCATTCCCGCCATGTTGAAGCAGCTTTCTATCATCGTAGCCACATACTCCTTCATGTCTTCGCGGCTGGAACGAGCCAATATCTTGATAGTGACTTTTCCATCCTCGATGTCGATGATGGCCAGGTTGGATGAAGTCTCCACCACGTTGGGATAGGCTGGAATCATGCGGATTACGCCATTGTGGCAAGCATAGATGGCTTCGATGAGGTTGTCTTGGATCTCTGCTGGCAGAATCTCCTTGGGATTCTCCACTGGCTCGACGAAGAACTCCACATTCTTCTCAATGCCTTTGAATTCATCCTCGATGAGCAGCCGTTGTGCCTCTACCATCTTCTTCAGACTTTCCACCTTGTCGGCTGGAAGCGTCAGAACTACCTCAGCTTTAAATGGGATTGCATTACGCATATTCCCACCATGCCATTCGGCAAGTTTTACTCCTAACTCTTTGACTGCTTTGTGAACGAGGCGCACCATCTCTTTGTTGGCATTAGCACGTCCACAGTGTATCTCCAGGCCAGAGTGACCTCCAAAAAGCCCCTTCAGCGTGACACGTACTGCCGTTTCCTGATTATTTGCGACAGGTTTATATTCAAGTGTGGAGGTAATGTCAATGCCGCCTGCAGAGCCGATAACAAACTTACCCCAAAGCTCCGAGTCGAGGTTCATGAGGATGTCGCTGTTAAGCTCACCCTCAGGAAGATCGTTGGCACCAAACATGCCCGTCTCCTCATCGCGTGTAATCAAGCCTTCTACAGGACCATGCTTCAGATCTTTACTCTCCATAACGGCCATAATTGCAGCCACGCCAAGTCCATCATCAGCGCCGAGGGTCGTTCCTTTGGCACGTACCCAACCCGCTTCATCAACGTAGGTCTCGATAGGGTCGGTTTCAAAGTTGTGCTTGCTGTCGGGAGCTTTTTGGGGTACCATGTCCATGTGGGCTTGAAGCAGCACACCCTTGCGGTTCTCATAACCCGGAGTGGCGGCCTTGCGCATCACGATATTTCCGGCAGAATCTTTGAATGCCTCCACATCATTCTTCTTTGCGAAGTCGAGCAGGAACTGCTGGATTTTCTCTGAATGCCCAGAGGGGCGCGGAATTTGCGTCAATGCGTAGAAGTTACGCCAAATGCATTCGGGCTTTAGGTTTTTGATCTCTTCCATAGTTATTTGATTGTTTTGTGGAGTGGGAGAGCAGTGTCGCCCACATCCTGATTAGACCATTCTTTTTTTCTGTTTCCTATCTTTTCTTGACGTTCAGTTGCTGAAAGAACTTGTGACCTATGCGCACGCTTTTTCATGAAAGCAAGTGCAATCCATGCATAAACACCCAGCAGGACCACAAGCAACGTCTGTACCGTATGGACAATCAAGACGAAGAATAATGCCGGCGTGTATGCGACACCATAGAGCATGAGCATGGTCTTGACGGCGAAGTGCCAGGACCCGGCTCCGTTGGGTGTGGGGACGATGACGGCAATTGATCCAACTACAAAACAGACCAGCGCACACGTCAAACCCAGTGACTTTGTTTCCTTGAAGCAGAAGAACGTCAAGTAGAAATGGAGAAAATAACTTGCCCAGATGGCCAGACTGTACAGGATGAACAGCGAAATGTTGCGTACCCTTTGGAGCGAAGTGATTCCAAGCCATACTGATTGCAAAGTCTCCTTAGCCTTATCGTATATTGAGAGGGTACGGGCGAAAAAGTAGACCAAAATCAAAGTAGCCACGGCACAGACAACCGTGACAATCCATCCTGTAGTGGAGAAAGAGGATAACACATCGTCGATGCGTGTGCCTGTACGCGAAAAGAACGTGCCGAAGACATGAAGTTGCATCAAGAAGGCCAACCCTGTGATAAGACCAACAATCAGCGTATCAATCACTCGCTCTGTCACTACCGTTCCGATGGCCTTAGGAAATGACGTGCCGTCCCACTTCCGGAGTATTCCGCACCGTGCCACCTCGCCTACACGGGGAATTACAAGACTCAAAGCGTAGGACATATAGATGGAAAGTACACAGACTCGTGTGCGTGGATGCTCTCCGATGGGGGCAAGAACCAACTTCCATCTCCAGCCACGAAGAGCTTGGGCCAGCACTCCAAAAGGCAGGGAGAGGATCATCCACGTCCAGTTCATCTGGTTGGTTAATATGTTCTGAATGCTACCGAAGTCAAATCCTCGGTACATCCAGTACAGAATTGCACCACCCAACAACAAGGGAAGTACTACCTTGATAACGCCATTGACTTGTTTTTTCCAGCCCATTTCTAAAAGCAAAGATAGGCGTTTTCTTTCAAAGTACAGAATATTTTTCCTAACTTTGTAGCCGAATAAAGAAAAATTAAGAAAAAAGATGAAGCCCGTAAAGCCCAAGAAACATCTTGGCCAGCACTTCTTAACCGACTTGGGCATTGCCCAACGCATTGCCGATACGGTGGATGCGTGCCCCGACATTCCTGTACTGGAAATTGGTCCGGGCATGGGCGTTCTCACCCAGTATCTTGTCGAAAAGCCCCGCGAGGTGAAAGCGGTGGAGATAGACCATGAAAGTGTAGCCTATCTTTATGAGAATTTTCCAAAGATGCGTGACAATGTCATCGATGATGACTTCCTTCGCATGGACCTCACCACCATTTTCGATGGTCACCCTTTTGTGCTCACAGGAAACTACCCCTATGATATTTCCTCGCAGATATTCTTCAAGATGCTCGATAACAAGGATTTGATCCCTTGTTGTACGGGAATGATACAGCGCGAGGTGGCTCTTCGCATGGCAGCTAAGCCTGGCACAAAGGCGTATGGTATTCTCTCGGTATTCACGCAGGCTTGGTACGATGTGGAATATCTCTTTACTGTCGATGAGACCGTTTTCAATCCTCCTCCCAAAGTGAAGAGTGCGGTTATCCGTATGACCCGTAATAAGGTGATTGACCTTGGATGCGATGAGCGTTTGTTCAAGCGTCTTGTCAAGGCCGTGTTCAATCAGCGCCGCAAAATGTTGCGTGTCAGCCTTCGCCAACTGTTTCAAGGGCAGCAGCCAGAGCCCGGATTCTTCCAACGGGACGTTATGACCAAGCGGCCGGAGCAACTCTCCATGGCCCAGTTTGTGGAGTTGACCAATGAGGTGGGGGAACAGTTGCAGAATCAGAAAAAAACGAAGGCACAAGAAGAAAAAGCTTCCGATTCTGTTGCATGGCTGTAATCTTATGACTATATTTGCCGATAAAATAAAGGATTAAAAAATAAAAGAACCAATGTTAGACGTAAAACAAACTTTGAAGGATGCCGAAGAGCGCATGGAGTCGGCCATTCTTTACTTGGATGAGGAGCTTGCTCACATTCGTGCCGGACGTGCCAACGTGGCTATATTAGATGCGGTTAGAGTGGATTCCTACGGATCGAAAGTCCCTTTGAACCAAGTGGCCACAGTCACCACACCTGATCCACGTACGATTGCCATCCGGCCTTGGGACCGAAAGTCCATCCGTGATATTGAGAAAGCTATTATGGACAGCGATGTGGGTATAACTCCTGAGAACAATGGCGAGGTGATTCGCCTTAATCTTCCCCAGCCTACAGGCGAGCGCCGCAAGGAGCTGGTTAAGCAGTGTAATAAGATTGGTGAGCGCACAAAGGTGGAAATCCGCAATGTGCGTGGCGATATCAAGGACAAACTGAAGAAGGCCATCAAAGACGGATTGTCGGAAGACAACGAGAAGGACGCAGAGCTTGACCTGCAGAAGCTGCATGATAAATTTATTAAGCAGGCCGATGAGCTGCTCTCAGCGAAGGAAAAGGAAATCATGACCGTATAGAAGAATAGTAGAGAAAGGTTGTATGCCCAGTGGTCGTTTTCGTTGTCCAAGGGAATACAGCCTTCATTTTTGATGATTTAGAAGTTCGATTCTATTAGAGGCAGATCGTTGCCTTTCGTTTGAAAGTAAAAGTAGATGCTCGGATTAGTCGTTAAAAATACAGGGAGTTGGTATTCCGTCAAGACAACCGACGGACATTTGGTGGCGTGCAAGGTGAAGGGAAACTTTCGCCTAAAAGGCATTCGCAGTACCAATCCTGTGGCTGTGGGCGACCATGTGAAAATACAACTCAATTCCGAGGGAACGGCATTTATAACCGATATATGTGACCGCCGCAACTATATCATCCGACGTTCTTCCAACCTTAGCAAGCAAAGCCATATCCTTGCTGCCAACGTGGACCAAGCACTGTTGGTCGCCACCGTTAATTGTCCCAAGACGAGCAGCACCTTCATTGACCGATTCCTTGCTGGTGCAGAGGCTTACCGTGTACCCGTCATCCTTGTGTTCAACAAGCGTGACTTGCTTTCCGAGGACGAGCTCCGCTATCAGGCGGCCATGCGTTCCCTCTATGAGCAAATTGGTTACAGGGTAATGGAGTTGTCTGCCAAATGTGAGCAGGACATAGCAAGGCTAATGCCTTTTTTAAAAGGAAAGTCAACACTATTCAGCGGCAACAGCGGCGTGGGCAAGTCGACGCTCATCAATGCCATCCTACCCGGCGCTAACCTGCGTACTGCAGAAATATCCGATGCTCATAACACGGGCATGCATACTACCACCTTCAGCGAGATGCTTCCTTTGCCTGATGGTGGCTACCTTATTGATACTCCTGGGATTAAGGGATTTGGGACGTTTGACATTGAGCGGGAGGAGCTGACGAGCTATTTTCGCGAGATATTCCAATACTCAAAGGGCTGCCGTTTTAGTAATTGCACTCATACCCACGAGCCGGGATGTGCCGTCCGTAAGGCAGTGGAGGAACATCACATTGCTGAAAGCCGCTACAAGTCTTATCTATCTATGCTTGAGGACCAGCAAGAGAGCAAATACAGAGAAGCCTATTGATACCAGGGGGCAGTAGTTTTTAGTGTGGATAAGCTCATCAGTTATCATACGGACGAGGAGAATTTCTTGTCAGCCCCCACTCTCTGGTTTGTCCGAATGGTGGGGCGTGCGCTTTGCAATGGCTCTTGCCTTGCGAAACAATATGAAATCTATCAGCTGCTTTGAGTTAAAATAAGCTAATATTTCACTTGCGCGGCGTTTTGCGGCATCTCGTTTCGAGAAATTTACTACCTTTGCATATCATATACTACGTTGCGTTGCCTTTGGCTGCGGCTTTGTGTGTATTATGACCACAGAGAATTCACCAATTAACAACAATAATATGAATACTTACCATCAATCAGTTGGCCGCTTTCGCGGCCTCATGGCGGCAATGCTCTTTGCTTTGTTCGCCCCGCTGTGCGCCTTCGCACAGGATGCCACCACCATCACCTACACGCCGTTGAGTGATTACTGCGACAAGGGATCTGACCAAGGCCAATCCCTCAATTCCCTTTTCGACGGACGAAAAGCTACCACATGGCAGATGGACCGCTTTAAGGAAGCCGGCAACCAGTGTGTCGTCACGTTCCGGACCAGCGTGCCGGTCAACGTCTGTGCCTACCGCATCACCACGGGAAGCGATGAACCGTCGCTCAACAAGGCGCGCTGCCCCAAGTCATGGAAGCTGTACGGTAGAAACGACCAGCCCACCACGGGGGGGGTAATAACGGCTGGACGCTGATCAGCTCGGTCGATAACGACGAAAAACTGACTGGCGCTAAGCAGAGGACTTCTACTTACTCTTGCCCCACCACCGACAAGTACACCTACTTCCGCTGGGAGATTACCAGCGTGGGCGACCCTAACGAGAACTGCGTGCAAGCTTCGGAGTTTGCGCTTGTACAAGCCGTGCCTTTTGTGGAGTTGGACTACAACACCCAGGTTATGACCTTTAAGTATGGCGACAAGCCCACATCCGACGACAGCCACGAGTACATCCGCGTGGATCAGCCTTATGTTGATTATCCTGCTTGGCATCAGCCGTTGCTTAACGGATTAATTGATAAGGCCATTATCGATGTCAGCTTCCAGTATTATCGCCCCACCACGTGTCGCCGATGGTTTGCCGATGGCCGTTTTTTGACATCCATCACTGGCTTGGAGAACCTCCGCACCGATGAGGTGACAGACATGAGCTCCATGTTCTACGGCTGCAAAAATCTGAGCTCACTCAATTTGTCTTACTTCTGCACGTCCAACGTGACGGACATGAGCTCCATGTTCTACGATTGCGATAATCTGAGCTCACTTAATTTGTCTTCCTTCAACACGTCCAAGGTGACGGACATGAGCTCAATGTTCTACGGTTGCAATAATCTGAGATCACTTGATTTGTCTAAGTTCAACACTTCCAACGTGACGGACATGAGCTCTATGTTCTATAACTGCCGATCGACCTCCCTTGATTTGTCTTCCTTCAACACGTCCCAGGTGACGGACATGAGCTCCATGTTCTATAACTGCGATAATTTGAGTTCCCTTAATTTGTCTTCCTTCAACACGTCCAAGGTGACGGACATGAGCTCAATGTT
>DLLX01000041.1 GCA_002479145.1 Prevotella sp. UBA7551
CAGAGTTCACCTGACGGCCTATGTTGAATCCTCCGTTGATGCCGAACGTGAGCTTCCACGGCAGCTTTTGGGTGAAGTTGAGTGTGTACCAGCTATACCATCGGCTGTGCTTCAGCCCGTTTCCGCCATCTTTATAGGTCTGTTTGAAGATGTTGGGGCCTCCACTGATGCTCGCCCCCTTCCAAGGAGATGCCTGAATGTACGCCCAAAAGGTCCATGAACGGTTATGAAGCAGGTCTCCGATGGTCGTTACTTGTACGCCATCCTGGTCAAACTTCACCTCGCTGATGCCGTTATTGCTGAACGAATGGCTGATGCCGCCCATGAAAGTGAACTTCGTCGAGACATAATTGTACTGCAACTGCAGGTTGTAGTCGCGCGAACTGTTCAATTTAGGGTTGCCATAGTTCAGCGTAGTGGGCTGCCGGTTCTGTGTGGGGTTGAGGTATGAGATGCCCGGTCGGTTGATTGAGGTGGCAAAAGAGAGCTTCACCGACTGTGATTCCGTCCATGCGTAGCGCACGGAAGCCGAGGGCACCCAGTCGTTCAGCCGCTTGTCGAAGCTGGGATGGCTTCCATCGGGATACTTACCCTTCATAAAACTGTGCTCATAGCGCAGTCCTGCCCTTGCCTGCAGCTTGCTTCCTCTGTAGACCCACTCGGTATAGGCGGCCGCCACCTGCGTGTTGTGGTCGAAAAGCGAGTGCTCATCCATCGCCTCCGCACCCGTATAATCGAGTTGTGCGTCCGACTTATTGGTGCGCAGGATATATTTGGTGCCCACGTTCCATACGAACAACTTGCCTAAAGGGCGCACATAGTCGAGCTGCAGCGTGTGCTCCAGGAACCGTTCGTAGGCGTTATTGCTCAATCCCGTGTAGCTTACAGGCAGGTTGACATACTCCGTGTACCTTTGTTCGGTGTCCTGATGGGAGCGCGACATCTGCAGTTGGTAAGACGCTGTGAGCACCTCGCCCGCCCTGTGAGTCTTGTGTTGGTAGTCCATCCGGCCGCCGAGATTGTACATATTGAACTCAGGTGTGGAGGCAAAGCCATTGAAAGAATACACTGTCTGGCCGCTACTGTTCGTCATGAGCGCCTGAAAAGGCGTCGTGCCCATATCCATCTTGTAATAATACCCGCCAAAACTCATTGTCAACAGGTTGAGCGAGTCGATCTCGTAGCTTGCGTTCAGGTTGCCGTAGTGCATGTCCATCTTGGGCGTGCTGTGGGTTTGCTTTGCCAATGTGTTGCCCGACCTGACGTAATAGGTCTCATTCTCTGTGCGTTGTTCCTGCTCCATGTGCTTGAATCCATAGTTGATGGATGCGGCAAACTTGCCCTTTTGCGTCATGAGCATCCCCCCCACAGAGGGTGATTTATAAAAAAAGTCGTATGAGGAATTGACGTTTCCCGTCACTCCCGACATCCCCGAGTTGTCCTTCATGACGATGTTGAGGATGTATTGCGTCCCTTCGGCATCCTCTTTGGCCCCCGGCTCGGTGATAACCTCCACCTTCTTGATTTGTATGGCGGGTATTGCCTTGAGCACATCCTTTAGATTTTGCGACGAAAGGGTGGGGTCGGGATGCCCGTTGCGGTACACCTTGAACGCCTTTGAGCCCTTGATGGTTATGTTCTCCTGCCCGTCGACAGCCACGAGAGGCACAGACCGGAGCATGTCGAGGGTGTTTTTGGTGCGTGCCGTCTCGTCGTTGGCCACGTCATAGGTCAGCTTGTCTATGTCGGCCTTGATGAGTTTGCGCTGTGCCGTGACCGTGACGCCGTCCAAGTCGTGCGCCATCGTGTCCACGGCGAGCGTGTCCGGGTCGGCCGCAAGGGCGGGCAAAGCCGCCAATGCCATCCCCGCTCCCGTACCCCATCGTAGGAATTTCAGGGCGAGGTGTCCTCGTGTGAGATGGTGATTGATTGTTGTTGTCATATCAAATTCTTTTATTCGTCTGTTCTGTTTGGTACTATTATTTTTGTTCATCTCCCGCGTCCCCAACCAAAAGGGAAGGAGACGCGGGTTCTTTCTCATGCTTCTTGGCTTTCTGCCCAGCGTCTTTCCACTTCGTCAATGCTGATGTGGAGCAGCCGCATCTGCCTAAACAGCTCCGGCAACATCGTGTTCATCACCTCGTCCTGCCTAAGCTGGATGATGTGCTGGCGCGCATTGTCGGCCACGAAGTAGCCCATGCCGCGCTTATTGTACACGATTCCCTTCTGGGCAAGCAGCTCGTAGCCCTTGATGGCGGTATTATTGTTCACCTGAAGCATGGAGGCATACTCCCTTACGCTGGGTATGCGTCCGCCGGGAGAATACTTTCCCGCCACAATCTCGTCGGCCAAGCGGTCGGCTATCTGCTCGAAAATGGCCTTATTGTTCGTGAAACTCATCGTTCAAGCCCTTTCCGTAGGATAACTTACCGACCCAGCCGCAACTCTCTCTCGTCGATAGTGCTGCTGCCAGTGGCCTCCTTGCTCAGCGCACGGAGCGTGCCTTTCAGCTCAATGTTGGAGGAGCCGCTTGCCGTTGCCTGTGCCGTGCCGCAGCGGTTGAACCTTAACTCCACATCGCTTGCGCCGCTTGCCTCTGCCGTTGTGGTCTCCGTGCCTGTTAAGTCCAGCTCTACGTCGCTCGAACCAGACGCTTTCGCACTGGCACTGTGGCACTCTGCTTTCTCCACCTTGACGTCGCTCGCACCCGATACCTGCCACAGCAGGTTGCCGCATTCCACGCGCTGTATCTCCACATCTGACGATCCACTGGCCGACATCTCCGCATTGGCACACAGCAGTGTGCCCAATTCCAGGTCAGACGCGCCGCTTGCCTTGAGCAGAAAGTCTCCACAGGTGCGGATGCGCTTTGCTTTCAGCTCAGCAGCACCGCCCACATGCACGTTGCGGAGCGTCGGCGACTGGATGGTGACGGTGATCAGGTCGTCGGGATTTTTCCCGAAGATTCGGCCATGGCCCGACTTTTGCTTCGTCGTTGCGCGCAGTTTCTTGCCCTGCTGGGTCACTTCCACGCGGTCAATCAGCTTGCTCGGCCCCTTGATGGTCACTTTTGGGGTGCTGCCCTCGATATAGATGTAGTTGAGTCCGCCCGACAACTCCACTTCGTCGAAGTCGGTCACGGCGACCGTGCGTGTCGTGTTGGGTCCGAAGTCTTCCTTACTGTTGTGGACGATGCAGCTCTGTGTCAGCAGCATGGTGACGATCGCGAGAAGGTAAATGTGAATAGTTTTCATAGTTTTTGTTCCTTTCTTGTTGATGGGAAACTCTCGACCGCTGTGCGCCTGCCTTTACCTTAATACGCAGCAGGGGCAGTTTTGTGACGGAGTCCCGGGTTATTTAATGTTTTTTACCAGTTGAAAAATCGATTGTTGATGACTTGCAGGCGGCGGAAGATGCGGTACGCCAGCCAATAATTGAGCACGACGATGGCCACGGTGATGGCGCACACGGCACACTTCGTGGCATCTTCAGCCCAAGGCAACAGCTCTATCCAGTACCCTCCGTCGTCCAATATGTAGGTCATCAAAAGATGGCCGAGCACAAAGAACGCAAAGGTGACGATACCTATGAGCACGTTGAGTGTGATGGTGCCAAACAGCCAGCTGTGCTTCTTGAAGAATATGCCGCAGAGCAGGTAGAAGGAATGCAGCACAAAGAACAAGAGCACTGAAGCCAGAAACCCCTCGATGGAAAAGTAGTTGGTGTCTCCCAGCAAACTGACGCCGTAGGCAATGGCGCGCGGGGTGAGCAGTGTGGCTTCCGGTTGCTGGGCAATCAGCGAGCAAACCCATTGCACGAGGTCGGCTGCGAGAAAAGCGATGAGCGGCATGATGAGCGAGGAAAGCAAGACGATGCCATATCGCACGATGAACTTCTCGGCGCTGGAGGCCGGCAGCATGAGCTGCATCGTGCGGCTTTGCTTGGTGTTGAGGCCGTTGAAGGCCCAACTACCGCAGAAGACAAGGCTCATTGAGCAGGGGAGTATCAGCATTTTCTCCTGTGCCAGGATGCTGTCTTTGGTGACAAACAGGGTGAACAGAAACAGGGCGGTAAACGAGGAGGCGAGTACGCCCGTAATCTTCAGCAGGAGGGAGCGGTTGCTTGTCAGTTGCCATAGTGCATACTGCTTCATGCGCTGTGTGTTGAGTCGGTCCATGATTATAGCGTTTTGTTTTCGTGAGTTGGTTTCATCTGAATCTTTCCGAGGGTGATGGCGGAGAAGAACAGCTCCAGGTTGAGCTGCGTCTCCGGCACGTCTGCCGTGCGGGCAACGACGACGTTGTTGCCCTGTAGCGATGGCTCGGCGTAGAGCACGTCGCTGTCCATCTGGTCGGCTTGCCTCGTTTGGAAGCTGAATTGCTCCGTGATCTCGCCCACGCTGCTGTCGCAGAGCAGGCGTGAGCGGTCGAGAATGATGACGTGGTCGATCAGTTGCTCCACGTCGTGCACCTGGTGTGTGGAGATCATCAGGGTCGTCTCGTCCGACAAATGCTTGGCTAATACTTGTCTGAAGATGGCTTTTGAGGGGATGTCCAGGCCGTTGGTAGGCTCGTCCATCAGCAGCCATTCCGTGCCCGCGGCGAGTGCCACGCTCATGTACACCTTCTTCTTCTGTCCCATGGAGAGCTGACGCAGGTCGGTCACGCCGTCCAGGTCGAAGGCCGACAGGCAGCCCGTGAGCACCTCGTTGTTGAACTTTGGGTAGAAAGGCTGGATGAGGCTGACGTACTGCCGGAGCTTCATCTTGGGCAGGTCAAACTCCTCCGGCACGAGGAAAAGGCGGCTGAGCATCTGCGGACTGCGCCGCCAGGCCTCCATGCCATCCACAAGTACCTGCCCCTTCTTGGGGCGGAGCAAGCCCGAGGCCAAGTAAAGCAGCGTGCTTTTCCCTGTTCCGTTGCGGCCAAGCAGGCCATAGACGCGTCCCGATTCGACGCTTAGGTTGAACCCGTCGAGCACCCGTTGTCGGGTGCCGGGGTAAGCGAAGCTGATGTCTTTTACTTCTATCATCCGTTGATTCAATTGAGGTTATAATTTGTTGTTGTTTTTACTGTTATAGTGTATCACATAACTAATACACTGCAAAAGTAGGCTTTATGCCTTTTCCCACCAAATTTTTGACCCAAAAAATGCTTGAAATGGCGTGATTGGTAAGAAATATTGTCAAATCTGGAGATTTCTCTTGCGTTTCTGTCCTTTTGCCATTCCGTTCTGTTGTGTTTTCACTCCTTCGTCCATGCTTGCTCTGCAAGGCGTTGATGCTGCTTTGTCGTCTGGCTATCCTGATGGAAGCTTCTACGCGCGCGAACATTATATATTGTGGGTGTCGTCGGGGTGGGGGAGCAGCAGCGCATGGAGCGCATGGCAATATTGCCCCTGTTGTTTAACTATACCTGCCTGTTCCCTATGCTACATGTAATCCGCTGTGCTCCAATAGGTTATGTCTCGTGGAAATTTTTAAATTAAAAATTCATCATTTTTAATTTATTTTCTTGAGATTTTTAAATTAAAAATTCTTGCGATTGAGCCTATGTTGTGAAGCCATGCAGTCGTTTTCGACGGTTGATTAAGTATCTTTCCTGTGCCAAAATAGGCCTTCTCCACGTCGTTGCCGTACTATCCGGGGCGGCAAAAGGGTTGTTGTTCCTTTGCATGTAGAGTTAAAAGAGCAAAACGACCGTTATTTATAGCTAATTTACAATGTCCGTAAAATTTTCTTTAATAGGTATTTAGGCTATATCGGGAAAACTTTGTACCTTTGCACCCCGAAACTGCATTGTAGTGATTTGTCCTGCCGTCAGGAGGGTGGTGCGTTTCGCAAGACGTTGATAATAAACAAAATAAATATAAATAAAAAAGTAAAACAATGCCTACTATTTCGCAATTAGTAAGAAAAGGCAGACGGGTCATCGTGGACAAGAGCAAGTCTCCTGCGCTGGACAACTGTCCTCAGCGCCGTGGAGTGTGCGTGCGTGTCTATACGACAACCCCCAAAAAGCCTAACTCGGCAATGCGTAAGGTTGCCCGTGTGCGTCTGACCAACCAGAAAGAGGTCAACTCCTACATCCCCGGAGAGGGTCACAACCTCCAGGAGCACAGCATCGTGCTGGTTCGTGGTGGTCGTGTAAAGGATCTCCCGGGTGTGCGTTATCACATCGTCCGTGGCACGCTCGATACCGCTGGCGTGGCCAATCGCACCCAGCGCCGCTCTAAGTACGGTGCTAAGCGTCCTAAGGCCAAGAAGTAAGACGCGTCCCATTCCGCGAGGGACGGAAGGCCCTCTGTGAAAAGGAGGGCGGTGCCGCTCCCTCGTGGGACTGAAAATGCCACCCCAACCCCTTAACCGAAGATAACAGGCGGAGAAGCCCGGTATCGAGGAAGAAGAGCTAAAAATCGAACAGAAACATCGTTTTGCTGGAGAATGGAAATCATTAAGGTTGAGTAAACTCCCAAGTGTGGGCGTTGAAGAACGCAAAGACGACAGCCTCCGCAGAATAGAATTCTAAAAAACAAAATGAGAAAAGCAAAACCAAAGAAGCATGTGATCCTCCCGGATCCGAAGTTCAATGACCAGAAGGTCACCAAGTTCGTCAACCATCTGATGTATGACGGCAAGAAGAACACCTCTTATGAGATTTTCTACACCGCCCTTGAGATTGTCGGCGAAAAGATGAAGAGCGAGGAGAAGAGCCCGCTCGAGATTTGGAAGCAGGCCCTCGACAACATCACTCCGCAGGTGGAGGTGAAGAGTCGCCGCGTGGGTGGCGCCACGTTCCAGGTGCCTACGGAGATCCGTCCCGACCGTAAGGAGAGCGTCTCGATGAAGAACATGATCAGCTTTGCGCGCAAGCGTGGCGGCAAGAGCATGGCCGAGAAGCTGTCTGCCGAGATCATGGACGCCTATAACAACCAGGGAGGCGCATTCAAGCGCAAGGAGGACATGCACCGTATGGCCGAGGCCAACCGCGCTTTCGCACACTTCAGATTCTAACTATAAAGGATAAGGTAATAAGACAATGGCAAATCGCGATTTACATTTGACCCGTAACATCGGTATCATGGCACACATCGATGCCGGTAAGACGACCACTTCGGAGCGTATCCTGTTCTATACGGGAAAGACGCACAAGATTGGCGAGGTACACGATGGAGCGGCCACAATGGACTGGATGGCGCAGGAGCAGGAGCGTGGTATCACCATTACCTCTGCTGCCACCACTTGCAACTGGACGTATAATGGTCGCCAGTACAAGATCAACTTGATCGATACTCCGGGACACGTCGACTTTACGGCCGAGGTGGAGCGCTCTCTGCGCGTGCTCGACGGAGCTATTGCTACCTATTCCGCAGCCGATGGCGTGCAGCCACAGTCGGAGACCGTGTGGCGTCAGGCCGACAAGTACAACGTGCCCCGCATCGGATATGTCAACAAGATGGACCGTTCGGGTGCCGACTTCTTTGAGACCGTACAGCAGATGAAGGACATTCTGGGTGCACATCCAGTGGCCATCCAGATTCCTATCGGTGCGGAGGAGAACTTCAAGGGTGTCGTGGACCTGATCAAGATGAAGGCCATCCTGTGGCATGATGAGACCATGGGTGCCGAATATGAAATTGACGACATTCCCGCCGACCTCGTAGACGAGGCTGAGGAGTGGCGCGATAAGCTGCTTGATGCGGCATCCAACTTCGATGATGAGCTGATGGAGCTTTATCTTGACGGCAAGGATATCCCTGAGGAGATGATCATTGCCGCCCTCCGCAAGGGTTGCGTGTCCATGGAGTGCACGCCGATGCTGCTCGGTTCTTCCTACAAGAACAAGGGTGTTCAGCCGCTGCTCGACTACACTTGTGCTTTCCTGCCCTCTCCGCTCGACACGGAGGCCATCAAAGGTGTCAATCCTGACACTGACGAAGAGGAGGACCGCAAGCCTTCTGAGAATGAGCCGACCGCCGCATTGGCATTCAAGATTGCCACCGACCCGTTCATGGGACGCCTGGTGTTCTTCCGTGTTTACTCTGGAAAGGTTGAGGCTGGCTCCTATGTCTATAACCCCCGCTCGGGCAAGAAGGAGCGCATCAGCCGTCTGTTCCAGATGAACTCCAACAAGGAGATTCCAATGCAGTCCATCGATGCCGGTGACATCGGCGCAGGTGTGGGCTTCAAGGATATCCGCACTGGCGATACTCTCTGCGATGAGGAGCACCCCATCGTGCTGGAGTCCATGACTTTCCCCGACACGGTGCTGTCTGTTGCCGTGGAGCCGAAGAGCCAGGCCGACATCGCCAAGCTCGACAATGGTCTTGCCAAGCTGGCCGAGGAAGACCCGACATTCACCGTCCGTACCGACGAGCAGAGCGGCCAGACCATCATCTCGGGTATGGGTGAGCTTCACCTCGACATCATTATCGACCGCTTGAAGCGCGAGTTCAAGGTGGAGTGTAACCAGGGTAAGCCTCAGGTTAACTACAAAGAGGCCATCACGCGTGCCGCTCAGAGCCGCGAGACCTTCAAGAAGCAGTCGGGTGGTCGTGGTAAGTTCGCTTGTATCGATGTGACCATCGAGCCGAAGGACGAGGACTTCAAGGATGGTGACCTGCAGTTTATCAACGTCGTCAAGGGTGGTAACGTGCCTAAGGAGTTCATCCCCTCTGTGGAGAAAGGATTCCGCGACTGCCTCTCCAGTGGTGTGCTGGGCGGCTTCCCGATGACGGGTCTGAAGGTAACGCTTACCGATGGTAGCTTCCACCCTGTGGACTCCGACCAGCTTTCGTTTGAGTTGGTTGCCCACCAGGCCTTCAAGAAGCTCTGCCCGCTGGCTGGCCCTGTGCTCATGGAGCCGATCATGAAGGTAGAGGTCGTCACTCCGGAGGAGAACATGGGTGACGTGATTGGCGACTTGAACAAGCGTCGTGGCTTGGTACAGGGTATGGACGAGGCCCGTAGTGGCGCGCGTATCGTGAAAGCCATGGTGCCTCTGTCGGAGATGTTCGGTTATGTGACCGCCCTCCGTACCATCACTTCGGGTCGTGCCACCTCTTCCATGGAGTATGATCACCATGCTCCGGTTTCCGCAAGCCTCGCCAAGGAAATCCTGACGGAGCTGAACGGTCACCCCGAGCTGCTGAAGTAAGTATATCGTGTGTGACTTCCGGTGGGGCGGGAACAGCACCCCTCCGGATGCGCACTGCACATAAAGGATGGCGGATGCCCGCATAGCGAATGACTCTTATGTGGGCATATCCCCGTCTTTGCTTAAAATAATTTTAATTCAAATTTCAATTTAAAACGACATGAGTCAAAAAATTCGCATCAAGCTGAAGTCTTACGACCATCAGCTCGTTGACAAGTCGGCCGAGAAGATCGTCAAGGCAGTCAAGAGTACGGGTGCTATCGTCAGCGGCCCGATTCCATTGCCTACTCACAAGCGTATCTACACGGTCAACCGTTCCACTTTCGTGAACAAGAAGTCGCGTGAGCAATTCCAGCTTTCCGATTACAAGCGCCTCATTGACATCTACAGCTCTACCGCCAAGACGGTGGATGCGCTGATGAAACTGGAGCTTCCGTCGGGCGTGGAGGTTGAGATCAAGGTCTGATGCCTACGTTTTATCTATTTAAGTCATTTAGAAACACATTATTGAAATGCCAGGATTATTAGGAAAGAAAATCGGAATGACATCCGTTTTCAGTGCCGACGGCAAGAACGTGCCGTGCACTGTTATCGAAGCTGGTCCTTGTGTTGTAACCCAAATCAAGACTGTTGAGAAGGATGGTTACAAGGCTGTTCAGTTGGGTTTCGGCGAGGCTAAGGAGAAGAACACCTCCAAGCCGATGCAGGGACACTACAAGAAGGCCGGCACAACGCCCAAAAAGCACTTGGCCGAGTTCAAGTTTGACGAGGAGTACAATCTCGGTGATACCATTACGGTGGAGCTCTTCAAGGATGCTACGTTCGTAGATGTCATCGGCACCTCCAAAGGAAAGGGATTCCAGGGTGTCATGAAGCGTCACGGATTCGGTGGTGTAGGCCAGTCAACCCACGGTCAGGACGACCGCGCCCGTAAGCCGGGTTCTATCGGAGCCTGCTCTTACCCTGCCAAAGTGTTCAAGGGAATGCGCATGGGCGGCCAGATGGGAGGCGACCGGGTAACGACCCAGAACCTCAAAGTGTTAAAGGTAATTCCAGAGCACAACCTGCTTCTTGTCAAGGGCAGCGTGGCTGGATGCATTGGTTCAACCGTAATCATCAACAAGTAATGGATATTAACGTATTGGATATCAAAGGTCAGGAGACCGGCCGCAAGGTGACTCTCAGCGAGAGCGTCTTCGGCATCGAACCAAACGATCACGTTATCTACCTTGATGTGAAACAGTACATGGCTGACCAACGTCAGGGTACGCACAAAAGCAAGGAGAGAAGCGAGGTTTCTGGATCAACCCGAAAACTCGGACGTCAGAAAGGTGGCGGCGGTGCTCGCCGAGGCGACATCAACTCACCAGTCCTTGTAGGTGGTGGCCGTGTGTTTGGACCGAAGCCACGCGATTGCCGTTTCAAGCTGAACAAGAAAGTAAAGATTCTTGCACGCAAGTCTGCCCTCTCTTATAAGGCACAGGAGCAGGCCATTATAGTGGTGGAAGATTTCAACTTTGACGCACCGAAGACAAAAGAGTTCGTAAATATTGCTAAAAATCTTAAAGTGGATGGCAAGAAGCTCCTTCTTCTTTTGCCGGAAGCAAATAAAAATGTATATTTGTCTGTTCGCAACCTCCAGAAAGTACATCTGATGGTGGCAAAGGACGTTAATACATACAAGATTTTGGATGCAGACGTGCTCATTGTCACGGAAAATTCGCTGAAGGCAGTTGAGGGTATCTTGAACAAGTAATATAAAAAAGGAGACATAGAAACATGGGATATATCATTAAGCCAATCGTCACTGAGAAGATGTCGAAGCTGACGGACAAGTCTTCTTTGGACAAGACCCGCAAGAAGAAGGGTGAGAAGTACACTATTCCGGCACAACCGAAATATGGCTTCATCGTCAAGCCTGATGCGGACAAGGTCGCCATCAAAAAGGAGGTGGAGACGCTGTATGGCGTGAAGGTGTTGGCTGTCAACACTATGCGCTATGCAGGAAAGCGTATGTCGCGATATACGAAGCAAGGCCTTGTGAGAGGCCAGCGCAATGCCTACAAGAAGGCAATCGTCACACTCCAGAATGGTGATGCTATTGATTTTTACAGCAACATTAAATAAAAAATGGCAGTACGTAAGTTAAACCCGGTGACCCCGGGTCAAAGACACAAAGTTATTGGCACGTTCGAGGATATTACTGCATCCGTGCCAGAGAAGTCTCTCGTTTACGGCAAACGTTCTACTGGTGGTCGAAACAACACCGGTAAGATGACTGTCCGCTACATCGGCGGTGGTCACAAGAGGAAGTTCCGTATTATCGACTTCAAGCGAGAGAAGGATGGTGTTCCAGCTGTAGTGAAGACAATCGAGTACGATCCTAACCGTTCGGCTCGCATTGCTTTGCTCTTCTACGCTGATGGTGAAAAACGTTACATTATTGCTCCCAACGGACTGCAGGTCGGTACCACGCTGCTTTCTGGCGCAGAGGCTGCGCCGGAGGTAGGCAACGCCCTTCCGCTCTCTCACATTCCTGTCGGTACGGTGATTCACAACATCGAGCTTCGACCGGGTGAGGGTGCACGTCTGGTTCGTTCGGCTGGTAATTTCGCCCAGCTTACTTCTCGTGATGGCGCCTACTGCGTTATCAAGCTTCCTTCTGGTGAAACGCGCCAGATCCTTTCCTCTTGCAAGGCCACTGTAGGCAGTGTAGGCAATTCTGATCATGCGCTCGAGCAGTCGGGTAAAGCTGGCCGCTCTCGCTGGTTGGGTCGTCGCCCGCACAACCGTGGTGTGGTAATGAACCCTGTCGATCACCCAATGGGTGGTGGCGAAGGACGCCAGTCTGGTGGACACCCACGTTCACGCAAGGGCTTGTATGCTAAGGGTCTCAAGACTCGCGCACCGAAGAAGCTCTCGAACAAGTATATCATAGAGAGAGCCAACAAGAAGTAAACTTATTAAGCGTTAAATTATGAGTCGTTCAATTAAAAAAGGTCCTTACATCAACGTTTCGCTTGAGAAAAAGATTCTTGCCATGAACGAAAGTGGCAAGAAGAGCGTTGTGAAGACATGGGCCAGAGCATCGATGATATCCCCAGACTTTGTGGGACACACCGTTGCAGTTCATAACGGAAACAAATTTATCCCTGTTTACATCACCGAGAACATGGTTGGCCATAAGCTTGGTGAGTTTAGCCCAACACGCCGCTTCGGTGGCCACTCTGGCAACAACAAGAAGTAAGCAGGCAATTTCATCCATTTATAGAATAAAATAATGGGAGCAAGAAAACATATTAAGGCTGAGGCACTGAAAGAGGCCAAGAAAAGCCAGTATTTTGCTACGCTCAGAGGTTGCCCCTCTTCACCGCGCAAGATGCGCTATGTCGTAGACATGGTTCGCGGCATGGAGGTAAACCGTGCGTTGGGCGTGCTTCGCTTCTCCAAAAAGGCTGCAGCTGCCAACGTAGAGAAACTTCTGCGTTCGGCTATCGCCAACTGGGAAGTTAAAAATGACCGTAAGGCAGAGGACGGCGAGCTGTTCATCTCCAAGATTTTCGTTGACGAGGGTGTAACTATGAAGCGCATGCGCCCTGCACCTCAGGGACGCGGTTACAGAATCCGCAAGCGTTCCAACCATGTGACGATTTTCGTTGACTCGAAGAATGCTGACACTAACGATGACAATAAATAAGGAGTAGAATGGGACAGAAAGTTAATCCAATTAGCAACCGCTTAGGTATTATCCGCGGTTGGGACTCGAATTGGTTCGGTGGCAAGGACTTTGGTGACAATCTGGTCGAGGATCAGAAGATTCGCCAATATCTCAATAAGCGCTTGGAAAAGGCAAGTGTCTCCCGCATTGTCATCGAGCGTACGCTCAAGCTCGTCACCATCACTATTTGCACGGCTCGTCCGGGAATTGTTATCGGTAAAGGTGGTGCTGATGTTGATAAGCTCCGTGAGGAGTTGAAGAACCTTTTCAAGAAGGAAATTCAAATCAACATCTTCGAGGTAAAGAAGCCTGATCTGGATGCTACCATCGTTGGTAATAACATCGCCCGTCAGCTCGAAGGCAAGATTGCTTACCGTCGTGCAGCCAAGATGGCTATTCAGAATGCCATCCGTTCTGGTGCTGAGGGAATTAAGGTTCAGATTTCTGGCCGTCTGAATGGTGCCGAGATGCGCCGTAAGGAAATGTTCAAGGAGGGTCGTACTCCGTTGCACACTTTCCGCGCTGACATTGACTATTGCCAGTGTGAGGCACTCACGAAGGTGGGTCTGCTTGGTGTGAAGGTTTGGATTTGCCGTGGTGAGATTTACAAGAAGGTGGATCTTGCTCCGAACTTTGCACAGGAGAAGGAGTCGCGCCGTCCGAATAACGATCGTCGAGATCGTCGTGGTGGCCGCAGAAGAAACAATAACCGTTAAATGCAGAAGCTATCATGTTACAGCCAAAAAGAGTAAAATATAGAAGACCACAGGATGGCCGCGGCAACAAGGGAAATGCTCATAGGGGAACGCAGCTTGCGTTTGGCACTTTCGGCATCAAGACCCTTGAGGCAAGATGGCTTGACAGCCGTCAGATTGAGGCTGCCCGTGTGGCCGTCAACCGTTATATGAACCGTCAGGGACAGGTTTGGATTCGCATATTCCCTGACAAGCCTATCACCCGTAAGCCTGCTGATGTGCGAATGGGTAAGGGTAAGGGTGATCCCGCAGGATGGGTTGCGCCTGTTACCCCAGGTCGCGTCCTCTTTGAAGTGGAGGGTGTCAGTTTTGATGTCGCAAAGGAGGCGCTTCGCCTTGCTGCTCAGAAGCTTCCGGTTAAGACGAAATTTATTGTCAGACGTGATTTTGATAAAAACGCTTAAGGTATGAAGATGAATGAAATTAAGGCTCTCGCAGACAAGGAGTTGCGTGAGAAGTTGGAGAATGCCGTGGCTGCTTACGATCAGATGAAGCTCAACCACAAAATTACTCCGCTTGAGAATCCATCTCAGATCAAGGCGGCACGTCGCGACATTGCTCGTATGAAGACTGAGCTTCGCGCAAGAGAACTGAATAAATAACAATGGTCCAGATGGAAACAAGAAATTTTAGAAAGGTAAGACAGGGTGTTGTTATCAGCAACAAAATGGATAAAACCATTGTTATTGCCTCCAAGTTCAAGGAGAAGCACCCTATTTATGGTAAGTTTGTCCAGAAGACAAAGAAATACCACGCCCACGATGAGAAGAACGAGGCAAATGTGGGTGACACTGTAATGATAATGGAGACCCGTCCTTTGTCTAAGACGAAGCGATGGAGATTGGTTCAAATCGTAGAAAAAGCTAAGTAAATATGATACAGGCAGAATCAAGACTTACTGTTTGTGACAACAGCGGTGCTCGTGAGGCCAAATGCATTCGTGTGCTTGGTGGTACTGGGCGTCGTTACGCCAGCGTCGGCGACGTAATTGTTGTGGCAGTACAGAATGTCATCCCATCAAGTGAGTTGAAGAAGGGTGCAGTATCCAAGGCTTTGATTGTTCGCACAAAGAAGGAGATTCGTCGCGCTGACGGTTCTTATATTCGTTTTGATGACAACGCTTGTGTGTTGTTGAACAACGCCGGTGAGCTCCGTGGCAGCCGTATCTTCGGTCCTGTCGCCCGTGAACTCCGTGCTGTGAATATGAAGGTCGTTTCTCTTGCACCTGAGGTGCTTTAATATTTAAAGGCAACAAGAAATGGCAAAGATTCATATAAGAAAGGACGATAAGGTAATCGTTCTTACTGGCTCTGACAAGGGCAAGACGGGTAAAGTACTCAAGGTGCTTCGCGATGAGGATCGTGTACTGGTTGAGGGTGTGCACGTCGTATCAAAAAGCACGAAACCTAATGCAAAGAATCCGCAAGGCGGAATTATCAAGCAGGAGGCTCCTATTCATATTTCCAACGTGAGCCTGATTGATCCTAAGAGTGGAAAGGCTACACGCATCCGTGTGGAACATGAGGGAAAGAATGTTAAGCGAATCTCTAAAAAGTCTGGGGAGGAAATCAAGTAATGGAAACAGCACAGTTAAAGAAGCAGTATAAGGAGCAGATTGCTCCTGCTTTGCAAAAGCAGTTCAACTATTCTTCGACAATGCAGATTCCTGTCTTGAAGAAGATTGTCATCAATCAAGGACTTGGAGATGCTACGCAGGATAAGAAGATTATCGACGTTGCCATCAATGAGATTACCGCAATTGCGGGTCAGAAGGCCGTAGCTACATTCTCAAAGAAGGATATCGCCAACTTCAAACTCCGTAAGAAGATGCCTATCGGAGTGATGGTAACCCTTCGTCGTGAGCGCATGTATGAGTTCCTGGAGAAGTTAGTACGAATCGCGTTGCCCCGTATTCGCGACTTCAAAGGCATTGAGAGCAACTTTGATGGACGCGGTAACTACACGCTGGGTGTTACCGAACAGATTATCTTCCCGGAGATTAATATCGATCAAGTGGACCGTATTCAGGGAATGAACATCACGTTTGTCACCTCTGCACAGACCGACGAGGAGGGCTATGCATTGCTCAAGGCATTTGGTCTTCCATTTAAGAACGCTAAAAACGATTAAGAGATATGGCAAAAGAATCTATGAAAGCTCGCGAGGTTAAGCGTGCCAAATTGGTGGCGCGTTATGCTGAGAAGCGTGCTGCATTGAAGAAGATTATAGCTACCTCGAAAGATCCTGCAGAGGCTTATGAGGCAGCCCGCAAATTGCAGTCTATCCCGAAGAATGCGAATCCAATTCGTCTTCACAACCGCTGCAAAATAACGGGACGTCCGAAGGGCTATATGCGCCAGTTTGGTCTTTCCCGTATTCAGTTCCGCGAGATGGCCTCTCAGGGACTGATTCCAGGAGTTAAGAAGGCAAGTTGGTAACATTGCGTTTACGAGTTGAGTGTCAGGGACGGAGTATCCGTTTCCTGATAACCAACCACATTCTATGCGTGTTTTTTAATATTGTCGGGGGAGTCCCGATTAATTAAACTTTATATTTTATGACAGATCCAATAGCAGATTATCTGACGAGACTCAGAAACGCCATCATGGCTCACCACCGTGTGGTAGAAGTTCCTGCGTCTAACATGAAGAAGTCCATCACGAAGATTCTCTTCGAGAAGGGCTACATCCTCAATTACAAATTCATCGAGGATGGTCCTCAGGGCACAATTAAGGTGGCCTTGAAGTATGATCCCGTTTCCAAGAAGAGCGCAATCAAGAAGTTGACTCGTGTCTCTACTCCTGGACTTCGCCAGTATACGGGCTACAAAGACATGCCGAGAGTTATTAACGGACTTGGAATTGCCATCATTTCCACTTCCAAAGGTGTTATGACCAACAAAGAGGCTGTTGCCGAGAAAATCGGTGGTGAGGTCCTTTGCTACATCTATTAATGAGGAGGAGTAAACATGTCAAGAATAGGTAAACTGCCAATTCATATTCCTGCGGGCGTTACTGTAACGCTGAAGGACAATGTAGTCAATGTGAAGGGTCCTAAGGGAGAGCTTTCTCAGTGGGTTGATCCTTCAATCCATGTTGTCATCGAAGATGGTGAGGTTAAGTTCAGCATCGACGAGGCCAACGAGACAGACATCAAGCAGAAACAGTCTTTCCATGGACTTTATCGTGCTTTGGTCAACAATATGGTTGTTGGCGTGACTGAAGGCTATAAGAAGACGCTTGAGCTTATCGGTGTAGGCTATCGTGTGAGTAACAAGGGCAATCTTATTGAGTTTTCTCTTGGATATACTCATCCTATTTTCATTCAGCTCCCTGCTGAGGTGAAGGTTGAGACGAAGAGTGAGCGTAACCAAAACCCCATTATCACCCTCGAGACTTGCGACAAGCAGCTTCTTGGTCTCATTTGTGCAAAAATCCGTTCTTTCCGTATGCCGGAGCCTTACAAGGGCAAGGGTATCCTGTTCCAGGGAGAGGTTATTCGCAGAAAGTCTGGTAAGACGGCTGCAGCTAAGTAACTTTAATAATTGGTAAGATTATGACGACAAAGAAAGAACAAAGAAGACTTAAGATTAAGTTCCGCATTCGCAAGAGTGTGAAGGGTACTGCAGAGCGTCCTCGTTTGAGCGTGTTTCGCAGTAATAAGCAAATTTATGCGCAAGTCATCAATGACATAACTGGCACTACGTTAGCTTCGGCTTCGTCGTTGGGACTTGAGAAGATGAACAAGACAGAGCAGGCTAAGAAGGTCGGCGAGCTGGTTGCCAATAAGGCAAAAGAGGCTGGTGTTGAGAAAATCGTCTTCGATCGTAACGGGTATCTTTATCATGGCCGTGTGCAGGCTCTTGCTGATGCGGCACGTGAAGGAGGTCTTAAATTCTAATCGATTATGGCAATGAATAGAGTAAGAGTTAATAGTGACGTAGAACTTAAAGACCGTCTGGTTGCCATCAACCGTGTGACGAAGGTTACGAAGGGTGGACGTACATTCACGTTTGCAGCCATCGTTGTCGTAGGCGACGGTAAAGGTGTCATAGGCTGGGGTCTTGGAAAAGCAGGAGAAGTCACCGCTGCAATTCAGAAAGGTACTGATGCTGCTAAGAAGAATCTCGTGAAAGTGCCCGTATTGAAAGGTACCGTTCCTCACGAGGTTGAGACTCGCTTTGGTGGAGCACAAGTTCTTATCAAGCCCGCTGCAGCTGGTACTGGCTTGAAGGCTGGAGGTGCTATGCGTGCTGTTTTGGAGAGTGCAGGCATTTCCGATGTGATTGCCAAATCCAAGGGGTCTTCCAACCCTCACAATTTGGTTAAGGCTACCATTTCTGCCCTCACGCAAATGCGCGATGCCTACATGGTTGCAGGCGAGCGTGGTGTAGCCATGGATAAAGTTTTTAATGGTTAAAAACAGGAGGTTCAATACAATGGCAACAATTAAAGTAAAGCAGATTAAGAGCCGTATCAACGCTCCGATAGACCAAAAGCGCACTTTATTGGCTCTTGGTCTTCATAAAATCTCTCAAGTTGTTGAGGTAGAAGACACTCCGAGTGTCCGTGGCATGATTCGCAAGGTTCATCACCTTATTACGGTCGTTGAATAATTATCTTTAAAGGATTCTTAGATTATGAAATTAAATAATTTGAAACCAGCCAAGGGTTCCGTCCGTAATCGCCGTCGTATCGGCCGTGGTCCGGGATCTGGACTCGGTGGTACTTCTACCCGTGGTCACAAGGGTGCTAAGTCTCGTTCAGGTTACAAGCATAAGGTAGGATTTGAGGGAGGTCAGATGCCTCTCCAACGCCGTGTGCCGAAGTCTGGATTTAAGAATATCAACCACAAGGAGTATTTGGGTATCAATCTCTCTGTTCTTCAGGCACTTGCTGAGTCGAAGAACCTTAATGTGATTAGTCCTGTCGAACTTCGTGAGGCAGGCTACTCCAAGGCCAAGGGACTCGTCAAAATTCTTGGAAACGGGGAATTGAAAGCCAAGCTCGAGGTGAAGGCTCACGCATTCTCTAAGACTGCCAAGGAAGCTATCGAGGCAGCTGGTGGTATCACAACTATTATTTAGGATTAATGAAAAAGTTTATAGAGACACTGAAGAACTGTTGGAGGATAGAGGATTTGCGCCAGCGTCTTCTCATCACCCTTCTGTTTACGGCTATTTACCGTTTTGGGTCATTCATAGTCTTACCAGGTATCGATCCTAACGAGCTTGGTCGGCTACAGTCGCAAACCGCAGGCGGCTTGATGTCGCTTTTGGACATGTTCTCCGGTGGTGCATTCTCTAATGCGTCTATCTTCGCATTAGGAATCATGCCGTACATCTCGGCCTCTATCGTCATGCAGATCCTTGCCGTCGCTGTGCCTTATTTCCAAAAGTTGCAACGCGAGGGCGAGAGCGGCAGGAAAAAAATCAATTGGTATACCCGTATCTTAACCGTTGCCATTCTGTTTTTTCAAGCTCCATCTTATCTGATCAACTTGAAGATGCAGGCATCGGCAGCTCTTGCTTCGGGCATCAGTTGGACTCATTTCATGATTCCTGCCACTTTCATCCTTGCCGCAGGTTCCATGTTTATCCTGTGGCTGGGTGAGCGCATCACCGATAAGGGTGTGGGTAATGGTATCTCGCTCATCATTATGATTGGTATCATCGCGCGGCTGCCACAGGCTTTCATTCAGGAAGTTTCCAGTCGTTTCACTGCTATAACCAGTGGTGGTTTGGTGATGTTCATCATAGAGCTCATTATCCTTTACGCAGTTGTGTGCGCATCAATCCTTCTCACACAGGGTACCCGTAAGGTTCCTGTGCAATATGCGAAGCGCGTTGTCGGTAATCGTCAATACGGAGGTGCACGTCAGTACATTCCGTTGAAGCTGTTCGCTGCAAACGTGATGCCTATCATCTTTGCTCAAGCTCTGATGTTCATCCCGCTTGCCATCGTTCAGTATTCCACCGACAATGCAAGTCCAGTTCTCCAGCAGCTGCTGAATAATAAGAGTTTGCTTTATAATTGTGTTTATGTTGTTCTTGTGATAGCATTTACCTATTTTTATACTGCAATTACTCTTAATCCTGTACAAATGGCTGAAGACATGAAGCGTAACAATGGTTTCATTCCTGGTGTTAAACCAGGTAAGGATACCGCTGATTACATTGACACTGTGATGTCTCGCTTGACATTGCCGGGTTCTCTCTTCATCGCTTTCATCGCCATTATGCCGGCGTTGGCAGGTTTGCTGAATGTTCAAGACTCTTTCGGTCAATTCTTCGGTGGTACCTCTCTTTTGATTCTTGTCGGTGTGGTGATTGACACTCTCCAGCAGATACAGTCTCATTTGATGATGCGCCATTACGATGGTCTCCTCAATTCTGGCCACACTCGTGGCAACGGAGGTGTGTCTGCCTACTGATTAAATTCAGTAGCCGGATGAGAATATTTCTAAAGACCGAGGATGAAATACAATTTTTACGTACGGCCAGCCATATAGCGTCATGTGCGCTAAGCGAGGTTGGCCGCAACGTAGTACCTTTATCGTCCGTGGGCTATCTAAAGGCCAAAGCGACTGACATAGTCGTTCAACTCGTCTCAAGCAAAACCCAATCTATAAGGAATGAACAATCGTTTCACATTGATTTGAGTTTTTTCTTGAATGGGACATACAATGATGATTTTGCTGGCTACAGTACACTTTCAAAGGGTGATTTGTTGTCAGTGAATTGTTCGACCTGTTACAAGGGGTATTATTCTTTTGCTGCTTCCACGTTTATCGTCGGCGGCATTTTAGATGACCATCCCTTTCTGACGTGGGTTCGTGATGGGTTAATTCGTGCACAAGCAAAAGCTGTGGCCGGGCATCCGATTAGCGAAATATCACACGCCTTTCTATCTGCCATGCAAGAAGACACTTTCAACTTGTGTGACTGCATTGGGCATGGCATTGGACGATATAAGCAGGAGTTTCCCATCATGCGGTTGAGTTCCGCATTGTCAGGTCGCAGATTGCTTAAAGAAGGTATGACCTTGGTCATTGCACCAACCATCATGAGCACAACAGTTCGTTCTCGTTGTTCGACAATGAATCATGATGATGGCCATCATAATTCTTTTGTCCCATTTGGGTCGACCGTTGTGGTTCGTACAGGTAGGTCAGAAATATTAACATCGTTAGAGACATAAAGTTAAGTAAAGAAGGACTAAAAGTTAGAGGTATGGCAAAGCAAGCCGCAATAGAACAGGATGGAACTATCATGGAGGCACTCTCCAATGCAATGTTTCGCGTAGAGTTGGAAAATGGAGTTGACATAACGGCTCACATTTCTGGCAAAATGAGAATGCACTACATCAAGATTCTTCCCGGTGATAAGGTGAAGGTCGAGATGAGTCCCTATGATTTAACCAAAGGTAGAATCGTTTTCAGATATAAATAAACAGCTTTATGAAGACAAGAGCATCATTGAAGAAGCGTACCCCAGACTGCAAAATTGTACGTAGGAAGGGACGTCTTTTCGTTATCAACAAGAAGAACCCTAAGTTCAAAATGCGTCAAGGCTAAAAGTTAAAATTGCACAAAAAGTCCGCTGGGTCTCGGAATTTCAGTAACTTTGCGTGTTTTTTAGCGTAGTTTAGACATTTAACAAATTAAAGATTATCAATGGCAATTAGAATTGTTGGAGTAGATTTGCCCCAAAACAAGCGTGGCGAAATCGCATTGACCTATATCTATGGTATAGGTCGAAGTAGTTCAGCAAAGATTTTGGACAAGGCCGGCGTGAGTCGAGACCTTAAGGTCTGCGATTGGACAGATGACCAGGCCGCCAAGATTCGTGAGATTATCGGTGCTGAATTCAAGGTTGAAGGTGACCTCCGCTCAGAGATTCAGATGAACATCAAGCGTCTCATGGACATTGGTTGCTACCGTGGTGTTAGACATCGTAATGGTCTTCCCGTTCGCGGACAGAGCACTAAGAACAATGCTCGTACCCGTAAGGGTAAGAAGAAGACTGTTGCTAACAAGAAGAAGGCTACTAAGTAATTTGGAGGAGGAAAATTAATTATGGCAAAAAAATCAGCAACATCCAAGAAGAGAAACGTGCGAGTTACCGCGATGGGTCAGCTGCACGTTCACAGTTCATTCAATAACATTATTGTATCTTTAGCCAACGATGAGGGTCAGATTATCTCCTGGTCTTCTGCTGGTAAGATGGGATTCCGTGGTTCCAAGAAGAACACTCCCTATGCCGCACAGATGGCAGCCGAAGATTGCTCCAAGGTGGCATTCGAGCTTGGCCTTCGCAAGGTGAAGGCTTTTGTCAAGGGTCCTGGCAATGGCCGTGAGAGTGCTATCCGTGCCGTCAATGCCTCAGGCATTCAGGTGACGGAGATCGTCGATGTTACTCCGCTTCCGCACAATGGTTGCCGTCCTCCCAAGCGTCGTCGTGTCTAATATTCTCTCAATTTTAAAAGCAACTATTTATTATGGCAAGATACATAGGTCCTAAATCAAGAATTGCACGCCGTTTTGGCGAGCCGATATTCGGCGAAGATAAGGTTCTTTCCCGTCGCAATTTCCCTCCAGGGCAGCACGGCAATAACCGTCGCCGCAAGGTGTCAGAGTATGGTGCTCAGCTTGCAGAGAAGCAGAAGGCCAAGTACACTTATGGTGTTTTGGAGCGTCAGTTCCACAATATGTTCAATGCAGCTGCCCGAGCAGATGGAATCACTGGTGAGGTCCTCCTTCAGAATTTGGAGAGTCGCCTCGACAATGTGGTTTATCGCCTTGGCATTGCACCTACACGTGCCGCAGCACGTCAGCTCGTCAACCACAAGCACATTGTTGTCAACGGCAGTGTGGTGGGCATCGCCTCTTATCAGGTGAAGTCTGGCGATATCGTAGGTGTTCGCGAGAAGGCCAAGAGCCTTGAGGTGATTGAGGCAGCATTGGCCGGATTCAACCACAGCAAGTATCCTTGGTTGGAGTGGGATGAGAACACCAAGAGTGGACGGTTCCTGCATAAGCCCGACCGTGCAGACATCCCCGAGAACATCAAGGAGCAGTTAATCGTTGAGTTGTACTCAAAACAATAATCCTAATCATTGAATTAATGGCGATATTAGCATTTCAAAAGCCCGACAAAGTAGTGATGCTGGAGGCCAACGACCATTTCGGCAAGTTCGAATTCCGTCCGTTGGAGCCAGGCTTTGGAGTTACCATAGGTAACGCCCTGCGCCGCATCCTTCTCTCGTCGTTGGAGGGTTATGCCATCAATACCATCCGCATTGCTGGTGTTGAGCATGAGTTTGCCTCTGTGCCCGGCGTAAAAGAGGATGTTACCAACATCATCTTGAACCTCAAACAGGTGAGGTTCAAGCAAGTAGTGGAAGAGTTTGAGAATGAGAAAGTTAGTATCACCGTCGAGAATTCCACTGAGTTCAAAGCAGGTGACATTGGCAAGTATCTTACTGGATTTGAAGTGTTAAATCCCGATTTGGTGATTTGTCATCTCGACTCTAAGGCTTCAATGCAGATTGACTTGACGATCAACAAAGGCCGTGGTTATGTCCAGGCCGATGAGAATCGCCAATTCTGCCTTGATGTAAACGTACTCCCAATCGATTCGATTTACACCCCAATCCGTAATGTCAAGTATGCTGTTGAGCCCTTCCGTGTAGAGCAGAAGACCGACTACGACAAGCTCGTGCTTGAGGTTACGACCGATGGTTCCATAAGTCCGAAGGATGCGCTGAAAGAAGCAGCCAAAATTCTCATCTATCATTTCATGCTCTTCTCTGACGAGAAGATTACGCTTGAGAGTCCTGACAACGAACAAAATCAGGAATTTGATGAGGAAGTGTTGCACATGCGCCAACTGCTCAAGACCCGTCTTGTTGACATGAACCTCAGCGTTCGTGCCCTCAACTGCCTCAAGGCGGCTGACGTTGAGACATTGGGTGATTTGGTGCAGTACAATAAGACTGACCTCTTGAAGTTCCGCAACTTCGGTAAGAAATCGCTCTCAGAGCTTGATGATTTGCTTGAGAGTCTGAATCTGTCTTTTGGAACCGACATTTCAAAGTATAAACTGGACAAGGAGTAACCCACTCCATACTATGGAGGAAGAAGCTAACCCGTCCAAACATTAGAAACAAAAATGAGACATAATAAAAAATTCAACCATCTGGGCCGTACTGCTGATCACCGCAGAGCTATGCTTGCCAACATGGCCATCTCTCTGATCCGGCACAAAAGAATCACTACGACCCTCGCAAAGGCCAAGGCACTGAAGAAGTACGTTGAGCCGCTCATCACCCGTGCCAAGGATGACACCACCAACAGCCGTCGTGTTGTCTTCCGCTATCTTCAAGACAAGGAGGCCATCAAGGAGCTTTTTGGTCCGATAGCAGTGAAGATTGCCGACCGTCCCGGTGGTTATACCCGTGTGATCAAGTTGGGTCATCGCCTTGGTGATGGCGCCGACATGGCATTCATTGAGCTTGTCGACTTCGACGAGAACATGGCCAAAACACCTAAGGCTGAAGCCAAGAAGACCCGTCGTAGCCGTCGTTCCTCGAAGAAGGCTACGGCAGAGGAAGCTACCCCAGCAGCTGAAGAAGCACCTGCAGCCGAGGAAGCTCCCGCAACTTCTGAGACATCGAAGGCAGAAGAGAAAAAGGCTGAATAATTTTCTCTCAATAATAAACTTATCAAAAGCCCTGGACTTCATAGTCTGGGGCTTTTCGTAAGTTCGTCATGTAAATCATTTATGGGTGGATTATCCGAGCAATCCCTTGTAACGAGGAATAGTGGGACATTAAAAATCTTTGATGTCAAGGTAAAAGCCTTTCTCCATCATGCTCAGTAAGGTAGTCTGGATAGTAAACTACGCCCAATGCCTCACCAGAATTAGCTTAAAGTTCGCACCATTCATGGTATTAAACTTTGGCTTACGAATGGGCATTGGGCGTATGCTCGCATTTATTTTCAGTTAGAACGAATCTTATCTCGAGTCGCTTTAGTCTATTGTCTGACTAATTTCTGACCATTATTTTTTGTGAGTTTACATTCCTTCCCTTGTATATATTGACGATATACACGCCAGTTGGTACTCCCTGCAGGGATATGTTGCCGTTTTTGTAAGCTGCCACCGTGACGCCTTCCAAATTGGTCAAGGTAGCGTGGTCACATTCGCCGTCGATGTGAATTACACCATTCGTGTAGTCGACATAAGCATATCCGCTGGTGGTGAAGATTGGGCGTATCGCCGTTACCTCTGACGCTGTGATTGTCTTGGACTCCGCAGAGCGCTTGCCATTAGCATAATAAGCCATCACGCCGTAGGCATCGTCCTTGCTTTCTGGTGCAACGGTGAATGTCGACTGCCATCCGTCGAGGGCAAAGGTGTTGAGCTGCTTGCCATTGCAGAACACGTTGTAGGCCAACGGATGTTCCCCACTTTCGTCTTGCGAGTATTGCGGCGTGTCGGTTATTTCACCCGATATCATCCATACGCATTGTCCCATGTCGGGATTGCCTTGTGCCTCGTAGTATGCTGAGAGCTTTTGCCATGTCTGTCCGCCGTCTTCAGAGTACAGGTCACTCTTTCCAGCCTTATATTTGTCAGTGATAGCATAAAGCAACGGGATTTGGCCAGCGTCGTAATCGTACACTTTGACTCCGATTTTCAGCTCTTTTGACGGGTCTATCTTCAACGGTTCGTCGAGTATGGTGGTCATCTGCTCGTTCAGTTTGATGTCGTTCATTTCCTGCTCGCGAGCGAGTTTACCATCCTCAAAGATTACTATGGCGGCGTGTATGCCCTTTTCCTGTGGCAGATCTGTGTAGAAGTTGAAAGTGTTGGTGACTGCGGTGAGGTACTTTCCGCTGTAGAGTTTTAGCTCGTCTTGCCCGAAAGCATTGGCAGCAATCAGCTCCGCGCCCTCGTTACCCAGGGCATATTTGCCGTCTGCCATGGCTGGAAGGTAATTGAGCTGGTAAGCCCCCGCATTGTTCTTCCATGCAAACGTCATGCTCTTACCGTCTTTGCCGAGCATTCCGAAAAGATCTTTGGGAGCGTTTTTCTCAGGCTCTGCATCTACTTTCACATTGTCGATAGAGGCATAGTACATTGCAGCGCCCTGGCCGAATCTGCGTATTCTCATTCTGAACAGCTTGCCGGCCACTCCCTCAAGTTGCACGTTGGCTATGTTCCACAGGTGTTCAGGGCAAAGTTCGGCTATGCTCCATTGTTTCTGTAGCTTCCATGTCTTTCCGTTGTCGGTTGTTGTCTCCACGGCCATCGAGTCTTTGTCCAATGGCTGTCCTTCAACGTTAACGAATCCATAGATGAATGCGAACGACATGTTCACGCTGCTTGCGTGTGTCGCATCCATAGGCCGCGACACGATGTTGGTCGAGTATGGCTTTTGTTCCATCACTTGTCCATTGAGCGCAATAGAGAAGTTGAGCCCGCCTTGCGACATTGTTGACCAGATACCATCGTATTGGGAAGCGTAATCTATTGTGGTTTCCCAGTAGCAAGAGTCCAGCGATGCCTTCTCGAAGTCATCGAATAGAGGCAGGTCGTAGGTCTCCGGCACGCTTACTTTCAGTGCGTTGGATCGCGGCGAGAGTATGGTCTTGCCATCTGGTGTCTCGTAGACAGCCTCCACAACATAGCGTGGATGCCCCTTCAGGCCAGTCTGCCGCAGCGTTAATACGTCTTGGGAAAGGTTGTTGATGGATATGGTTTCAAGGCTGTCGCGGTAGACGTTGTATGACTTCAAGCCGTATCCTTCATGTTGCTTTGTGTCTTTCAGCCATGTCAAGGTCACCTCTCCAAGGGCTTCTGATACGCCCTTTATGCCCGATGGTGTCTCAGGAATGTCCAAATTATTGCTCTTATCCACCTGCAGCAGCCATGTCTTGGGTGTTTGTTGCGCCATGACGTACCGGTCAGCGTTACCGGCTATGAAGCTGCCGTCGGCTGAGATGTCGTAGGGCAGAGCTTGTGTCTTCTCCTCGTAGCTCATCGGTATGGACGGCTTTGCGTCGCTGGCGTAGAGGCTCATGTAGTAGGACAGGTCGAGCAGGCGATTGTCCTTGTAGGAATAATAGAGCGGACGGTCATACAGCTCGCCCCCGAAGAAAACCGATCCGAAGCTGATTCCTCCCACGACGTTGCCCTCATTGTCCACAGCCATAGTTTCTCTCATCGGACGACCTTCCTCGATATTCGGTAGTTTGCGGGCCTCTCCGGTCGTGGTGTCAAAGAGATAGTCGTCGACATTATTAACGTACAAGGCAATGAAGCGCCCGTTGGGGCTCATGTCCGAATAGCTGATTTGGAAGAATCCCGTTGACAAATCCAACTTCAATGTGTTTTCATCGATGATGTTTGGTGCTCCGTCTTTCCAGTAAACCAAGCAATATTTTCCGCTTTGCGTATTTTCGGCATCGCCTACCATAATCGAGCCATCGTCTGAAATGGCCCTGATTCGCCCGCTTTCCAGCGTATTGGGTAGCACAGGGTGGTTCATTGTCCACTTGCCGTCGGCCTCAGTCCATACCAATGGATAAAAGTTGGCCATGTTAGCGACGCTGTAATACCCCACAACCTTTCTGCCGTCTGCACTGATAGAATAGGAGTATGTGCCGTCGCCGCTCTGACTGAACACGCTCAGGTCGATGTCTCCGTAAGGCAATGGCGTGATTTTTCCGTCCTTCCACACCGCGGCTACGTTGAGCGGATAGGTGTGCTCTCCATCAAAATCTTGTACGGTGATGGTGTGCTCGGGGTCATACGACTTACCGCAAACCACGCCATTGTCCGATACGTCCATGAAAATGCCGGTCTTTTCAAGGGCTTCGGTGTTGTATTCCGTCATCCAAGTCAGCTTGTTGGTCTCTCTGTCGTAGAGGAAGCTCTTCGAATCAGTGTATTTAGCGTGTGTACCAACGAGGTATCTGCCGTTAGATGACATTCCACTTCCCATGGTGCTGTCCTCAAGTAGTGTAAAGCTCGATTGCGCATTGGCAGGTCCATACACAGCCAACATTGCGCCAATCCAAAATAAGAATAAAGGTTTTACCATAAAGCAATGTATTAAGTTTGAAATATTGGTTAGATAGGGCAAAGTTAATGATAAATATCTTAAATAGAAAAACATCTGTATCTTTTTTATTGTTTTAGTATTTTTTAATGAAAATACTCTTGCAACGCATACATTTATTCCTTATACAAGCCGGAATGAAAGCCATGATGCAGTCAAGATCGGTTACGGTAACAGCATACTGGAATTCCACCCCTGCGTGATGGAGGTGGTATTGTTGGGTAATATTGTCGCCATGTGGTGTAGAGCACTAAGCGGAACAAGGAGTCAGTGGGTACTCAGCTCAGCGATTGAGATATCAACATACAACGCAGGGGCTTACAGGTTGTGGCGATGCTTTCAATATCGCAACGGGGAGGCCTTTCATCTTTACGCCCCTTGCTACAGCTTCTTTCAGCATCTTCCCATCATAACAGACTCTCCATAGTCCGCAATGGCTTCAAAACCTATGTTGTAACCTGGGCGAAATAAAACAGCTACCTGAGACGATTGCTAATGCCCGATTTGGCCTTGAAACTAAGTTCAGTTGCCTGCTTTTCACCCCCTCGCTGCAATACAGCCCCTATTAGGTTGCGTTTTAGGCTGAATGACGAGGTAATAGGGGCTCTATTGCGATGCGATTCAGGCTCTATTGTAACGCATTGGGAGCGGTGTTGTTTTTCCCTTGGCTTTATGATGTTTTATCCCAGATCTCGGTTGACAAATTCTGTCTTTTTCTGCTAAATTACTTGTCCACCAATATGCGTTTTTACCGAAAGGCTTGTCAGCTCATTTTGGTGGTGACCTTTGTCTTGTCCCTCATCTCGCTTGGCAGTGGTTACCTTCATTCACGAATTTCTTGGCCACTACGGTCGCTTAGTGGGCAAGAGCAGGTCAGAGCACATACGTCACGCCGAGGCGCACCTCGAAGGTCTGGGCATGCACATTGTCACGATACTTATACCTCGTGTCGCGTATATAATATGTTGCCCCAGCCTCCAGACTCCATCCCTTTTTCAGATAGAAATTGAACTTCGGACTGATGACCAGCAGCGACGCGCTGCCCTTGTCGCCTTGCGCGTTCAGGTAGAGCGGGTTGGACTCATCGAGCTTTTCCTGCGTATATCCTTTCCATGTGTAGATTTTATAGTAGTCGGCAAGGAGCGTGAATATCCCCACTTTGGGAAACTCCATCAGCGTTTGCGCCTTCAGACTGAATCCGCTTCCCATGTTGTAGTCGCGGTCTATCACATGGTAGTAGTCGCTCAGTGATCCGCCCAGCAGGATGCCGTCGAGGAATAGCCGCTGCTCCATTCCGCCCATGTTGCCTGCCTTCGGGAAGCGGAAGATGAATCCTGGACCGACACTTGCCGCCTCAGATATGCGGTAAGGCACCTGCTGGCTTCCGTCTTTCACGGGCTCGGAGTCGTAATAGTTGAAGTGTTGGAAGATGCCGAACAGGGAAGTGATGCCGTTTCCCTCATAGACATTCACTCCCCATAGCCGCCCGAGCAGGTGTACATTGCTGATGAGCGGCTGGTTGGCACTGAGTCCAAAGGTGATGCTTGCCGTGAAGTAGTCGTATGGTTGGGTCTGTTCGCTGTCGAAAGGGTCGCCATAGGCCAGTCCCAGACTGAGGTAGGGGTTGTGCTCGCCTCTGAAGATGGCTCCGTCGTCGGCCAGATAGCGGTTGCCGGCAGTGATGCTGAACACCACGGGCAGCGCCCCGTAGTCGTGGTACTTGTAGTAATTGTCGCACACCCTCCATGCCTTTCCACTGATGATGCGGTTGAGTCCCTGTATCGGATTGATCAGCGTGCCGGCCAGTTCGCGCAGGAATCGGGAGAATCCCCGTGTGCGGTCGTCGAGTACCAGCGCGCTGACGCGGTGCGTTATCTCTCCTATGGCCACGCCTCCGAGCGTAGTGGCCATCAGGTCGTTGATGGCGGGCGGCTCCGTTTCGCCGCAAAATTCCCACATCAGGCTTCCGCCGAGCGAGTAGGGCACTGATGCCCAGAATCCCATGCCGTTGCTTCGGGCGGCATTGAAGTACAGTCCGCCATGGTAGGGATGGGCGAAAAGGTTGGTGGAAAACTGGTCGTTGTCCCACACAAATCCCGTCTTGATGTTGTTCTTGATGGAGTGGAGGCTCACCTTGGGAAAGTCTTCGCCAAGCACCCAGCAGTCGAATCGGTTCACCAGCACGTTGAGTCCCGTCACCTCCAGTGCGGCAGTCCATGGGCGTTTGTGCTGGTAGTCCGGGTCGTAGAGGGCATAGACGCGCGTCTTGTCGCCGTTTTCATCTGCGTTTGTCGTTGTCCTCATGGTGTGTCTTGTGCTGGTCCCATAGCGCAAGGCAAGCCCCACTTCGACAATGGGACGTGTGCGGTACTCGCGATTCTTGTCGTAATAGCGTGTCGTGCCGTAGCCCAACGAGGCAAATGCCGATAGGGTAGGATTGATTTGGTAGTCGGCATTGACGCGCGCTTGCAGCGAATAGAGCCGGTCGGGACGGTTGGCGGAGTTGTGCTGGAAGGTCTCTATGTGGAAGAATCCCACGTCGCCGCTGAGTGTCCAACGTGGCGACAGGGCGAAATACTGCCCCAGGCGGTAGTACAGGGCGCCCGAAAAGTCCTTGTCCAGTCCCATGTAGTGAGTCCCGAAGCCCAGGATGCTGTATGTGCTGCGGTTGCGGAAGCGCACGGCCAGGTTGATTTTGTTGCTGTTTCCGCCAAAAGCCATCAGGTCGATGCGTGTCTTCGGGTTGATGTTCACCAGTCCTATCTTGTGCGCCGTGGTGTCCCGGCTGTAGTTTACCAGGCCGATTTGTACCCCTCTCGGGTGGCTGATGCAGGCGTTGAAGAGTCCAATCTGTGAGCCGTTCAGCGTGTCGGCGTAGTTGTATGCGCCGATTTGCAGCCCCCGCATATAGGAGGAGCTGATGTTGGCAAGCACGGACAACTGTATGCCCTTCTCCACACCGTGGGACAGGTTGATCACGCCGCCCACCTGCACCCCGCGAAACGCCGACAGACTCACGTTGGAGAACGCCGACAGTTGCACGCCCCTGATGTCGTTGCCTACATTGGACAGTGTCGCCAACTGCGCGCCACGTATCTCTCCCATCGCCATCGAGGTCATGGCGTTGAGCTGCACTCCGCGCAGATAGGGGGCGCTGCCGAGTAGCCCCACGTTGATGGTTGCGGGCCTTTGTGCTTCCCCCGAGCCGCCGAATGTGAGGGCGAGGTCATGGCGGCGGTGGCGTAGAGAGTCGGTCTGAGCCACACTGTCAGTGCAAAATAGTTTCGGTGTGGCCCCCATGTGTGCGCAAATCGTCAGCATCAGTAGAGAGTAAAGCAACTTTTTTGGGCGGGAAGTTATCATAGTATGCGGGTTCTTGGTTCGGTTCTTACGGCGGAAAAGAAAATCTGTAATGTCGCAAAGGTATGGGTTTTTGTAGAATCCGTAAAATAAATCACCAACATTTTGCTGTTTGTTCGGTGGAGTCCACATGTGGGAATGGCCGAAATCGCAACGCCTTTGTTCTTGATCTCAACCAGTCATTAGGCCGAAATCGACAAAAAGAACGATAAGTGTTCCGTCTCTCCTGTGAAGTTTAATGGCAGATTTGGGTTGATTAGAGCGCTTCGCACACTACTCAAAGGACAACTTCCCGTGCATTCAAATTCTCCTTCGCAGCATTTTCTTTTGCATGAAGAATAGAGAAAATGGGGTGTAGGAGTAGGATGTTGTCAAAAAGAAAAACAGCAAGCGCACAAAATATTGCAGCTTGCTGATTCCTAATGTAGCGGGGGTGGGACCCGAACCCACGACCTCCGGATTATGAATCCGACGCTCTAACCAGCTGAGCTATCCCGCCATCCTTTTACAAGTCATTTCTGAATTGCGGGTGCAAAGGT
>DLLX01000008.1:0-486 GCA_002479145.1 Prevotella sp. UBA7551
GAACCCGCTTCGCCCTGCGCGGTAGGCGCTTTCGAGGGCACACAGGCAACATCCCTTGTCGTAACAGGTGAAGACACAGTCATTGCCTCCGACGATACTCGTCACCAAGTCGCCCTCTTTGTCAGTGTAAGCCACGCCCTGCCGGTCGATGACCGACTGCGCCTGGGCCGACAGTTGAGGCCATACCGTGTCCAATTCGTCCTCTATGGCCAGCGTTTCGTCCACCGTCACGGGTGCGCCTGCGTCGCCTTCAATGCAGCAAGCACCCTTGCAGGCGTCGAGATCGCAGCAGAATTTCTCGGTAAACAGGTCGGGCGACACCAGCACGTCGCCCACTTGAAGGATGTGTAGTTCCATTATGGTCTTGTCTTTTGCGCCCATGTGCCCTATGAGAGGTGCATGGGCGCAGTGCGATTTTGCTTCTTCCGGCCGATCTGGGGGATGAGGCTGCCCCTCGGAGGGACTCACCAGCGTATGGGCTTCATG